>JAUNJJ010000178.1 GCA_030533325.1 Oscillospiraceae bacterium | reverse complement strand
CCTGCCGTACAAATACAGTTTATCTCCCGAATGTATGACCTGTGAAGTAAAGTTTAATTCATGATTAAAATCAGGAAAAATTCCGGTTTCTTCAAAAGAAAAAATTGATTTTCCTGTAAATTCCATTGAATTTGAATAGATGAAATTGTTTTTTATTCCTATAACCTCAAGTGGATTCAGATTTAGATTTTCAGCGTTAAAATACTTTTGATTTTCCTGATCAATAATCTGTTCTGAAATGCTGTCAGAATCAGGCTTTATGCTTATTGGTTCAGACTTACATGAAGTACATAAAAATGCTGTAAGTATGAGAAGTGATGTAATTGTCTTTTTCATATATTTTTTCTCCTTAATAAAACAGGAACATCATTGTTAAAAAATGATGCTCCTGTTCTTAAAATTTGTTAAATCATATTACTTTAAATGGCTTTACTATCATATATCGTTCACGACTATCTTTTATTGACATTACATATGCATAACTCTCGTTTTTAGTTGCAAGATAATTAAATACCATAGCATTATCTATTTCACTCGGTAAAGCTACTGAACGTCTGTTTTCTGATAAATTAATGCGAACGTTTTTTCTGAATTCCCAGTTTAATCCGCTTCGGTTAGGATAATATATATATCCAGTAACCTCTGATGGATAACATGTTGTACTATTATAAAAACCAAATAAAGCAGATATATTACCTTTAAGTGAGAAGCAACTGCCGCAATTTATGGTAGTTGGTAATGAGTAATCAGAAAAAGCAATATTGTTCATTAAATATGCTTTTGAAATATTTGAGTTCTGAACAATAAACATGCATTTATATAATTCTTTTCGTCCGGAATTGCCGATTGACATATATATCGAATAGCAGTATTTACCTGCTGGAAGGTTGTTGAAATAAATATAATTATCTAACTCAGATAAATTAAAGTATCTGTCCGTTTTATAACCAGATAAACTACTTGCATATGTAATTCTGTTTCTAAATTTAGTGTCAATACCATCTGATAAATAACTTGCTGAACAAACACAAATACCAACTCGATAACTGCTTTCGCGTTGTCCAACAAATAATTTGCCACCTATTGAACAGCAACTACCTTTATTGATTATTGTTGGGACAACCAGCGATTCAAAATTATTATAACCATTAGTGTACTTAAAAGAATTGTGATAATTTTGAGTTGTACTGCTATCCTGAAAGGCACCAGTAATGGCTTTGGTGACTGTTTGACCATTAATACTTGAAATAACAAACATAGCCAATAAAATTGAAACAAGTTTTTTAAAATAATTCATTTTCGTTGCTCCTCTTTATTTTTTGTTATTAAATTACGAGATTTATTATATCAAAAAAATTTATGTTTGTCAACTCGAAGTTTTTTAATAAACCTATTTGTATCGAATTTTGTTATCATTATCGTTTACATAATCATATCTTTTAGTCTTTTTAAATCAAATATATTTATGCTATCATCTGAATTTATATCGGCATTTTTATGAGAAAAATCTGAAAAATCATTATGCTTTAGTAAATATTTTTTTAATGTCAAAATATCAGAAGCATTTATTATCCCATCTATGTTTACATCGCCTTTTTTATTTATGCCAGTTTCAGAAAAAGAATTATCTATAATTGATTTAAATGATTCAATTGAAGCTGAAAGATTATCCGAATCAAAACATGATTTCATATTATTTTCTTTGAGTAATTCAATAGTTTTACTGCTTGGTGATGCTTTAAGAAAATTATTAAGAATTGCTAGGGATTGTGATTTATCTGTAATATTCCAATACTGCAGTGAATTTAAAATGGAACTTATACTAATGGAACTGGATAATGGAAGAGTAAATATATCTTCTATACACACCCAGCTGTCATCAGTGTTTTGTAAATCCGGATAGCTATATCCGATTTCCTTTTTTATTTCATAATATTTTTTACTGAGTTTTTCTGGGCTTATGTTGTCTTCTGTATATGCATATATTTCAAATGAAGTTACTATGTATGCCTGCTGCAAATCGTTTGTTAATTTAGTAATGTATAGCAGTTTATCATCATTTAACAATATTTGAAACATATTACAAATCAAAAGTTCTGTTTCATTTTTACTTTCATAGTTCTCTGCTTTATAATATCTGTTAATGTATTTTCCAAATTCATCTATGACATTCAGCTTATCTGACTTCTTACTGCTATATATTATGGTAGATAATGACTCATTGTATTTATATAAATAACTTGTTATTGCTCCAATAGATGTGCATTCTGATTCGTCAATGGTTCTGAATAAATTATTTTTAGTTGCTGAAGTGTAAATTGCATGGTATTCTTCAGATGTATCAGATAAACTTTTTTCAAACTCGTTGAGAGCTTCTCCACTGGTTGTTTCTATACTTTCATAGAGTGAATAATAATCAATATCATATTTACTTATATACAGTAATAAGTCCTTAATCTGTTCCTTGATTTTTATTAAATCATTTATACTGTAATCATTTTTATAGATCCTTTTTAATACTGTATCTGCATAATTATCAGAATCAGCTGAGTTTTTTCGCAGATTAATAAGCTGAATGTAGATTTCTGAGAGTTTATTGAATTCTTTGTTTGAATAATAATCATTGATAAGATTTGTCTGGGTCTGCAAGAAATCATCATCAAACACATGTGATGTGTACATATTTTTTATTTCTGTAAAACTTTCCCATCCTGAAATATCAGTAATAAAAGAGTATAAATATTTTTCAGCTTCATATATTTGGGATGATAAATCATTGAATTGGCAGAGTGTAACTATGTCATTATTATCAATGAAATATTTGTGTTGTAACAAATATAAATTTGTTTTCATCTCATTAATGCTTTGATTCGATTTATCGATAACGTTTTTCGCCTGTTTAAAATCACCGGAATTAATAAGCTCAGCTTTACTGTTATCAAGATATGTTTTAAATTCTTCCACATTAAATTTTTCATCATCCGGGTTAGAATATGGTATTTCCATAAAATTGATTTCATAAGCTAATAAATTGCTAAAAATATCAGTTGTTGAATGCAATATACCTAAGGAAATAGCGATTGAAAGTAATCTTTTGAATAGTATCATGACAAGCTCCTTTCGATTGATATAAAATTATTATATACAGAAAATCGAAATATGTCAAGCCATAAAATAAGTTGACAATTAATAGTACAGATGATATAATTGAGATGTTATTTTTTGAAAGGATAAAATTATTATGAGAAATTTAAAAAAAATACTCTCCTGTACTTTAGCATTGTCTATGCTTACAACAATCATTCCGGCAGATATGGCAAAACTTGCGGGGATAGAAAGTCAGGAAATTTTTTGCGAACTTGCTGAGGATAATGATTATAAAAACTTCAAAAATTATATTGACTTTGTAACTGAGTTTTGTGGTTCACCTCCTGTAGGAAATGGTGATCCGTATGTATGGTCAGCTCAGCAGTGGTTTAATTATAAATACTGCAAAACAGATAATGATAATGGTATTTTTAATCCAGATACCGAATTATCAAAAACAAAATTTTATGGCGTATATACTGACAACGGAAATGATTTCAAATCATATACAAATTTGGAGATAGACCCATCAAACAGATATGATACGATGTATTCGCTGAAATGTGCACTTCAGGTTGAGCTTTTGTATTATGGGATAGATAAAAATACAGAAGATGGAGATTTCCTTACTATAGATAAAATGTATGGTTGGTACGGAGACGGTGAAGTATTGAATTTTTTCGGATCATTTGGTGAAACTACCAGAGCTGCATTTGACCAGATGATGAAAGACTATGGCGGATTATCCAATCTTCCGTCAGATATACTAAGAATAATAAATTACGGACTTGTAGTAAAAGGGTATGGCAGTCTTTGTTCAGATGGTAATCTTCCTTATTCTTCCGGAACTTTCGATGATAATATAAAAAAGGGTATATCAAAATTAGTAGAAGAGGCTGGAATAAAAGATAAATATTCTGATATAGAAAATGATTTTGATTCTATTCTTTTAAAAGCTATTCTAAATACAGATTCATATAGCATATATGATGATGGTGATGATAAAATTCGTGAATTACAGATTCTTCTGAACAGTAAAATTTATGATGATTATATTTATGATGGTGATAGTAAATCGATAATTGGTATTGGACCGTGCGATGGCATATATGGAAGGGATACATGTAAAAGACTGATTTATTATTATCAAAAGCTGATATTTGAAGGTTTTGATATAAAACCAAATGGATACTTTGGAGAAGGAACTCTAATGCATTCTCCTGATATTTCAGCTGATTCTGAAGTCAATCAGGATATAATTAAACTTGTAAAATACGCTTATTATGTAAACGGATATAATCCCGGAATAATAAATGATAATGTTGGGTATGACATACGTACTGAAAACGCTGCAAAATCTTTTAAGTCTTTTATGCATCTGCCAAATAGCGATGACGGTGTTACATATAAGGATACAATAAAATCTCTTATGTCTTCTTCCGGTGACACAAACAGAACTGCTAGAGCCTGTGACACAAATGCTCAGCTTACTGAAGAAGATATCAAGGCACTTAAGGAAAATGGGTATGAATATGTAGGACGATATGTTGTTGATGAAAGATTTGAGAAAAAAAGATTATCAAAAGAAGAAGCATATAACATTATTTCAGCGGGATTGAAAATCATCCCTATATATCAGGGATTTAACTGCGGAGATCCGGATGATTTTACTGTTATTAAGGCACAAAAAGATATAGTTGATTCTCTCAATTCGGCAGTGAAAATTGGAATACCAAGAGGTTCTACATTATATTATGCAGTCGACTGTGATCCATATGATGAGGAAATTGAAGATTATGTTCTTAAATATTTCGATGAATTAAAAAGACTTATGCTATCATATGGAAACTTTTATGAAATTGGAGTTTACGGTACCCGAAATGTTTGTAAAAAGGTATATGATGCAGGATTTGCAAAATCAGCTTATATAGCTGATGCTTCAACTGGTTTCAGTGGAAATATGGGATATCAGATGCCAAGATGCTGGGCATTTGATCAGTTTAGTGTAAGTGTTGAAGATGCCGAAATATATGTAGGAAAAATACAAATTGATAAGGTTGCAGTTTCAGGACTTGATAATGCTGTAAGCCGTCTGGATGAAACTGTACAAAGTGAATATGAATCAGCAAAAAAATCAGCACCTGTTATGGAAAACCTTATAATAGGAAATACATATGGCGATCCGGTTAATCTTGCTTTTGGTTCTCATGAAATTGAATATACTGCTGTTTCCGTTTCTGGTGCTCAGAATATTGACTTTTCACTTTCATATTCATCTGCTGAATCTGCTGAAGGTGAAATGGGTTCTGGTTCGTATCACAATTACGAGAAACACATTGAACCTTATACAGAAACATATAAAGGAATTCCTTCGTTTGGACTTGATGAAGAAGGAAATCCATTAG
>JAUNJJ010000177.1 GCA_030533325.1 Oscillospiraceae bacterium | reverse complement strand
TACTACTTTGTCATACTCATAAGTATAATGGGTTTTGGATGATGTGTCAATACCTGAGTTATCCTTAAATTACCCTGATCTGTTTCCGAAACCATCATAACTTTATTATGTTTCTGTATAATCCCGATTTCATACCTGACGGATATTACAAGTTGCAACATGGCTGTCATCAGAGAGTAATCAGGACAGTTTACCTGTAAAATAATGTCAGAAAAATACCTCTTAGGGCGAACCGATTACCTCTTAGGGCGAAACTATAGACATGGAAAGAACATCTATGGTAAAATATACATGTTGCGTAACGAAAAATAAACAGTATTACAGTTGCTTGCATCCGGAGTAAGTGATATAATAGAAACGGAAGGTAATATGTCAGACAATAAAAACAGAAAATTCAGAATCATCAGCAGAGGTGTAAACCGTGAGTACAGGGACAGACTTTTCAAGTTCATTTTCGGAAATCCCGCCAACAAGGAATGGACACTCAGTCTGTACAATGCGGTAAACGGTTCGTCCTATACAAATCCCGATGACATAAAGTTTACAACAATAGAAGAAGCTGTGTACATGAAGATGAAAAATGACGTGTCATTTCTTATCACAGACCAGATGAACTTCTATGAACAGCAGGCGTCATTCAATCCGAACATGCCGATGAGATTTTTTATTTACGGAGGAATGGTTTACAGCAAATACATCGAAACCAGTAAAAGCTATCACAGATTCAGCACGAAACTCCAGAAAGCACCCACTCCAAAGTGCGTGTGTTTCTATAACGGAACAAGTAAAAAAGAAGACAAGATTGTTTTAAAGCTGAGTGATGCACTGGGTCCGGAATCGGATTTTGAGGCAGAAGTAACTATGATAAACGTAAATTACGGTCACAACAGCGAAATTCTAAAAGCCTGCAAACCGCTTGAGGAATATTCGTATTTTGTGGATAAAGTAAGAACATATCAGAAAAGTACAGATGAACTCGAAACTGCACTGGACAAAGCACTGGATGAATTACCCGATGATTTTCTAATAAAACCGTTCCTTACAGCCAACAGAGCGGAGGTAAAGATTATGTGCATTACTGAATATGACGAAGAGAGAACGCTTAATGAGGCGTGTGAAGAAGCGTATGATGAAGGACACAAGGAAGGATATGATGCAGGTCGCGAGGATGGACACAAGGAAGGATATGAGACCGGGCATGAGGAAGGCGCAGTTTCAGCTTTTGCCGGTCTTGTAAAAGACGGCATAATTTCTTTAGCGGAAGCAGCAAGACGGGCTAATATGACAGAATCCGAATTCGAACTCAAATCCGGACTTAATTCATAATCTTAAGGACAGACTTTTTAAGTTATAGTAAACGCAATAAATTGCGTTTACTATTAGCCGATTTGCACGGAGATGACGTAGTCATAGGATGTGCAAGGCAATAAAAATAAATCAATTATAGTGAACGTCAAATTTATTTTGACGTTCACTATAATTTTCGGAAATCCCCGAATTGCCGGAAAAAATCAGAGAAAAACAGCATTTATATAATCTAAAACAAATCCCTTTCAGGAACTTTTCTCAGTTTCTGAAAGGGATTTATTGTATGTGGAAATAAATCAAAAACCTGTTCTACTCCCATTCCTTCAGAACAACAAAAACTTTGTTCTTATATCCAACATAAAATACTTAAAATCATAATTTTTTAAATTGTTTAATTTTATGATTTTATTTATACAACAGGAATATCTAATATTTTCCCTTCCGTACCATCAATAAATATCTGATCAATATCCGGATTAATTTTCTTAATTTTAAATCTAATTACCCTTGATAGTTCAGGAACATATTGAATCATATTATTTTCAAAATCCCTTTTTTCAATTCTCATTTTTAAATCAGATACAAACTTAATCCATTTTTTCGAAATGCACTCTTCCCCATCAAGTAAAAAAGTATATCCGTCAGCAAGAGTAAAAATCATTAGTCCAGTTCCCAAATCGCAATTCTTATTCTCGACAATACTCTTTGGAACATCAAATCCATTATCCCAGTTATAATTTCCTGCTATAAAATGCAACAAATCTGAATCTGTAACATTCTTAACGTAATCCATAAGTTCTTTATTGCTTTTTTTGTATAAAAGTTCATATAATAATTCTTCAGTATTCATATTTCTGACTCCTTTTTTTAATTTAACAAATTATTTTTCGCAAAAGTTTCGGTTTTCACCTGTTATTGCTGTTTCAGTTTTAAGTCTTCCAAAATCATCATATTCATAATACAACTCTTCCATTATACCATTTTCATAACGTTTCTGCAAGCATCTGAGCAATTAACAGTAATATTCTGAACCATTACTGCTGGTAATACCTGTTATCTATAGTTTATTTTGAACTCATCAACCAAGAATGCATATGGCCCTATTTTTTATCATATATAAGAATACTTAATATCCTATGTTCCCTTATATTTTTTCCTATTAGCAATAAAAATAAAATTATAAGCACCGCAGGAATAGCTATAATAGTCGCTCCCTCAACTATGCACGCAATAAGTACAGCTGTGTGCATAGCTAAAAAGAACATGTACAGCATAATTTTCTCCTCTGCAAATTTTAGTTGAATCTTTACCCGACGAACAAAGATATCCTTCATATCTAATTGATATTTTTTGGGAACAGAGAAACACTGATAAAAAGATACTGTTGGTATTCTATGCCCTTTATATGATTCCTCAAGTAAACTATCTTCTCTATACATAACTTCAAAGATTTTAGTTCCGAACGAAAATGTAAATATAAAAAAATCATCGGATTTTTCTTCACTTTTTTTAAATATAAAGAAGTTGAATATTATGATTGAAATCATCCAACCATTTTCTTTCATATGATAAAGCCATTCCTCGATGTTACTGATTTTATTTACGGAAAATCTACGAAAACAGACCTTAAATTTCAAAGCGTTATCACTCCTCAAGCCTCTTCTGAACCCTCCTGCTACTGTCGCTGCACCCACTGCTGACACAGCAAGCTAACCTTTATATTTAAACTGATTTCATATTTTTTGATAACGAAAAATACTGTTTGTATTAACCATTTCCATAAATAGTTCAGTGTTTTCCTGATTAAGAGTATCTATGCCATACTTTTTTCCGTCAGACGTGTATACATATATCATATAGTCAAATATACGTCCTCTTTTTATTTTCTTTATTTCAGAATAACTGTAACATCGTTTTTTTATTACAAATTTATTTCTGTCAAAAACAATTACTCCGCCTGTCGATAAATATAAAGCCCAGGCTGAAAGGAAATATAAAAGCACAAAGGTAAACAGCATTTCTGGATTATTCAAATTGGAAGAAAATATGGATAAAATAAAAAAGCCATAAGATGCAATTATAACCATGAATCCTATTATTGTTTTAGGAATAGAAAAGTATACAGCATTTTCTGATTTACTCAAATTACTCAAAAGATTTTTTAAACGAATTGTCCTGATTACAAAAATACCAGTTATAATCAAAGATATACTAACTGCTATCATAAACAACTTGAAAACACTCATTTTATTTTTCCCTCAAAGCATGTAGTTTATTTTGAACTCATCGACCATAAGTGCAGAAGAGCCACCTATTTAGAAATTTTATCGACCAAGAGTGCAGATGACTCAAAAAATCTGAATTAAATTTATTGCGCCAATTTTATGATTACTCAGTTGCTTCAATAATGAATATTCTTTTCGATACTAATACTGATTACCTCGCTTTTTTAATATGAAATAATCATACCTGTTTTATTTCCGAATTTCTCCATAGCACTTGCACTGGTACTGAGCAAATATATGTTCTCTTCACCCTTTTCACAAAAGCCAATCATTCTTAGTCTGGTGTTAAAATATATATCTGTTTCATTCACAGTAAACTTACCAAAATACAGTTCTGCATCTTTTTTCTGAATTTCAGCCTGTCCGTTCATAAACCCCGTCCCCTGCAGCACAAGTAAATAAATCAGAAAATCCCTTATGTCTGTATTCAATGCTTCAGTATAATCATCCGAATGATAATATATCTTACGGTCATCCATATTCAGATAATACTCACATACTCCCTGCTCCTCCACAGCCAAAACGAATTTACCGTCTGTAATTCTGATTTTCGTTCTCTCAGGAATAATATATGCAGAATTAAATATTTTACGTTTCTTTTCAAACAGATTATAAAATAACGAAATCTCTTCAGGCAATTCTGTCAGAGCAGTGTATTTATCAATTTCTTCTTTTCTTTTACCAAAATATATTTCATAAATCAGTTCCAGTCTTGATTCATATTTGTCCGGAATAGTTTCAGAAAATAAATACTTTTCAGATACATCTCTTTTTCCGTTTTGTTTAATCCAGTCTATCTTGTATTTACTGTCCAGTGAATATTTTTCAATTTCAGAAATATTATCAGAAGCAATTATCAGCTTTGGTTTCCGGTCTGCATCGAAACTGGCAATTATTCGTTTGGAGATATCATAAAGAATTACATAATAAGTATTCCTCATGCTATACGCAACATTTAATTCTAACTGTTTCTGAGGAATAATATATTGATTTCCCAAATCCGTCTTTTTGTAATTTAATTTTAAATAAACAATATTTGAAAGTTTGCTCATTAAATTAAGTGATAGATTGTATACTAAAAATTCACTTAAATCATCATGAATATCCTCATACCACACATCAGGATTTCCATACGAAATTTTTACTTTTCCTTCATTCAAAAAATATCCCGCAATGCTATTCGTATTATCAGCAAAAACAATATATTTTCCTTCAGTTACAGTATTTTTAACATTCACTTCTTCAAAATTATATATTCTAAATGAACTGAATTCTCCGAATAATATATTGCTTTCCACTAAACTATAATATATTCTTAAACATTCAGGTAACTGAATATTATACTTAAAATTAAATTCTTCAAAATCGTTATTTCCTATGCATATTTCACCATCCGCTCCACATATTGAAATAATATTTTTTATATCTGTCTGAAACTTTTTATAATTCATAAAATTTATCACATCTCTATCTAAAAGTAATTATATTAGACTAAACTTAACATCATATGCTATTGAAAAAATTTTTCCGCTTCGCATTTAACAGCAATAGTTTCTTCATTGTTTAATCTTTCTAAAACAGCAGACTTAATTAAATCTTCATTTTCATTATTCAGTAAATCATAAAGTAAATTCAATGCGCTACATCTAATCAAATATTCCTCATGATTCAGAAACTGAATCATACTATAAATCGAATTACATCCAAATAGCTGTAAGGCGTAGCAACATGCCAAACGAATTTGACTTTCAGCATATTCTTCAGATTTATTTTTTTGAAGCAATTTTTTTATAAACGAGATATGAAATTGAAAATCATTATGCAATTTAGAAGAAACATCTGCCCATGAAAAAATTGCATATTCTAAACGAAAACTTCCGGATTTTCGGGACTAATTATCCTTGAGAGTCTGGGAATTT
>JAUNJJ010000176.1 GCA_030533325.1 Oscillospiraceae bacterium | reverse complement strand
TACGGCTCGTCACAGCTTATGAACATGATGTCATTGCTTGGAAAGACATATTTTTCTCAGGTTGATACAAGCAATGAAGAAATGACACAGCTTTCTAACATATATTATGATCGCTCAATAAGCGCAGCTGTAGTTGAAGTTATTCCTGACATAAAACCACAGAACGGGAGCAGCAATGTATTTAACAAACAGGTCAGAATGAATATAGATGTTATAGGAAATGCTGTAAAGTTTATAAGTCGTGAAAGTGATATTCAGGCTGAAAAAAGTCTGTATCATTCAACAGGATTAATGTCTTCTTTTTACGAAAGTGAAACACTTAGAGAATTTACCGGACAAAGAGCAGTATCAACAGAAGAAATACTGCGAGTTGCTGATGAACAGGATATAGATATACTGTTTTTATCAGGTGCAAATTTGGATGAGCTTGATTCATCAGGATTAAGTGCTCAAAATAAAACTGATATTAAAAAGTATATTGAAGATGGAAACTATGTTACAGTACCTGCGGAGGAAGTAACAGTTGATTCATGGACAGGAACAGGATATATTGTGTATGATCCTGCGTCTGGAATGAGTACATATATTATAAATAATAATCTGCACGGTGGATCAATGGTGTCCTGGGTTGGGCTTTCATACCTTTGTGATATGCTGCTCACTGTTGTTGAGTGTACATGGGCGTTTGATATTATAATGCTTGGTGCGACAGTTCTTGGAGCTGGACTTATTCTTTTTACTGCCGGTCCATTAGGTGTTCCGCTTGCACTTGCAGTTTCAGCAATAGGCATAGGAGCAATAGCTGCAGGTGGATTATATCTAAAGGGTATTGGTGACAGATTCAGTGATGCAACGCTGCTTATGGATGACTATATAAATGGTGATGACAGTGCAGGAGAAAAATTAAAAACACATTCTTTATTTCACGGAACGGTAATGGGTGGAGGTATCGTAGTAGGAAAAGCCATAGGAGTTGGCGCATCAAAGGCTTTTCAAGCGTGGAGTAAACCAAATGTCGCACCGTTCTTTAAAGTGTGGATAATGGATAAGGTTGATGTTGCAGTTGTAAAAACTTTTGAAAACATTCCTGGAGGTGTAATTACATTAACTGAGATAATGTCAAGGATAAGTAAAGATAACGCTGATGTTTTCTCAGCTATAATGGTAAAATATTGTGAATCAGCTACTCCTGTATTTAACAAAGTATATATGATTGGTGGTATAAAGAGCACAGAAGAAATAATAAAGAAATACAGAAATTTACAATATTATAGAGATATAACAGATTCAAATAGGATAATAAATTTCTATGGAACTGAAGTATCTATACCATATCAGTCTGGAAAAGATATATTAAAATCTATTGATTCTAAATTAAATAATTCCAAGAATTCAGGAGATTTACTTGAAGCAGAAGTAGCTAATTACATAATAAACAATAATTTAGATACAATTGATAAATTTGGTCTGACAGTAGTTGATTATACTAATGGAAAAAAAGGAAATAATTTAGGCGATATTGATATTGAAACATCTAAATGTTTAATTGAAGTCAAGAAAAGTGTATCAGATATAAAAATGGGACAAATCATAAAATACACTGATATTTTTGATGAACAATTCTTTAATTTTGAGAACAAAAAAGTAATCGTATATATTGATGAAGATAAAATAAATTATAATGATGATGGAGTAAAAGAAATTATTCACTATGGAGGAGTTATAGTGAATAAGCTAGAAGATTTAGCGAAGGAGTTAAAATAGTGGGAGTAGTTGTAAGAATATTCAGAAATAATAGTAAAATTGATTTAGATGAGACAACAAATGTATTGGTGTCTATATTAAATGAACTTAAATATTCATATAGTTACAGTAAAAAATATATAAAGTACGATGAGTGTTATAATAATATTTTTGGGACAACAGCTTCAGATTTAATTGATGAAAATGGTGATTCAGAAGGACTTTGTTTTTATGTTTCAGATCAATATAAATCGGGATTAGAAAGAGAATATAATATTATAGGAAAAGAAATGGTTACTGCAGTTTTTTGGGAAGATGTAGGAAAAGGACCAATTTCGTTTTTAGAAATAATATACAGATATTTTATGGCATTTCCGGATTCTGTTTTCTGGACAGATGACATCGTATATACAAAGGATGATATTGAAAAAATATATGCTCATAAAGAAAAAGATGTTTGGTGGTGTTGTAGAAAACCAGAATATTTAATATAATTTTATGACGACAGATAATACACTGTTTGTATAGCTGAAAAAAATCTTATATATGATGGTACCCATTCAGAGAAAAATCCCGCAACAGATTCCACCGCACATCCTCCGACAGAATAAAAACATGTGCGTTCATATTGAAACAGATTGAACCGAATATGAACGCTTCAAAAATCAGATAACGGATTTATGCGGACAAATGAGGACGGATTGAAACGGAATGAACTATATTGAAATCATTGTTAAGTTTGGGTAACAACCCAATGGTTGGCGCTACAGTTGCTTGCGCAGTTGCTGTAGAAGAAGCTATGAAGTAATTCGAAACTTACGTAAATACGTAGTTTTATACGCCTTCGGCATTTCGACGCCGGAGGCGTTTTTGTGTTTTACACGTCTTTTTCAGATGATAATTCCGCAAAAATTCCACGCGTGAGATTATAAAATGATGAAAATTCCTCCGTTTTGATTCCACGAATTTTTCTTTTGAAAATTGATAAATATAAAAATCTTTTTATCAGCTTGATATTTGTGGATTTTTATTCATGACTGGTGTATAATAATAATAATAATAAAGGTACTATGAACAGGAGGTTGTTTTATGACTGAGGTAAGAAAAAGACCATCACTTGAAGAATTAACACAAAGTGTAAATGATTATATCGATAATTTCAAAAAAATGGATAAGGAAGAGGCTAAAATCGTTCAATAAGTGCAGCTGTAGTTGAAATTATTCCTGACATAAAAGTGCGGGAGAAAAATTAAAAACAAACTTTCTATTTCATAGTGCAACGGTTGGAATATTTACCGGAGCTGGAAAGTTTATATCAAAAGAAACAACTGCACCATTCTTCAAATTATGGGTAGAAAGTGAATTAGGTTATAGTGCTTCTCGTGCTTTTGGAAATACATCGATAGGTGTTGATGGTGCACTTGAAATTTTAACAAGAATCAGTCCTAAATACGGAAATACCATAAAATCTTTAATTGACCAGTTTGGCGAAAGCGTTGTGAATGATGTAGCAGAGTCATATGCCTCTATGAGCGAGTATGAATTTCATGATTATATATATAACATGAGTATAGATGACGTTAATCTTCTTGAAATACATAATAAAATTACTGCTACTGATCCTATACATTCAGGGAATGGTACGTTAAAAGGAAATCTTACAAATGGTAGTTCAACTGGTTTAATAGCTCAGGATGATGCTGCGAGGATATTAGTGGAAAATGGATATGATGTTGAAATATTACCGGAAATTAATGGAGGAAATACATTTGGAATACAACCAGAGTCAAATCCAGATTTTCGAATCAATAATAAAGCCATATTCGACTGCTATGCACCCGAACTTCAAAAAGGGGTTGATTATACTATAGAAACAAAAAAGATAGATTCGTTTACAAACAAAGTTTGTAAACAGATAGGAATAAAAACAAAAAAACAAGCTAGTAGAATAGTAATGAATTTGAAAGATATACCTAAGAATTTGTATGAGCCAATGTATAATAGAATAATTGGTAAAACAGCTGAAGGTCAGGATTTGCAATATTTAGATGAACTGATAGTGATACTAAAAGACGAAAAGATTGAAAGATGGTTTTTGAGGTAGTTATATGGCAATGATAGAGGATGCAATCATTTTATTTAAAAATATTGATGAAAGTTTTATTAAACACTATTTCGGAGTCACACAGTTAAAAAATGATAAAGTATATACTATAACTAAATACAAATGTTCGATTTATACTTTGAATGATGATTGTATACGTGATTCACTGGATTTGGCTGTAGATATAAATAATGAGTGGATTTTTGATGCATATGGAGAAAATGAGCTAACATTCGAATTTATTGAAGATATGCTGAAAAATACAAACGGTGACTTTATGTTTCTTGATGATTATGAAATAGTTTTTGAGAGAAGAAATGGTTTATTGATTGCAGTGGATTCAAATGATCATTTTCATACATGTTCGTTTAAAAATTGTTATGAATTATTAAAATCAAAACACATTAATGGAAAGCATGATGATTATGATTTTGAAATAGTATATGATGGTGAAATATCTACATTAAAAGATATAATTATTGAATTGGGTTATAAATCAAAAAAAAGCAAAGAAAAAATCAAGATAATTGAATATAATGAAATATCAGAACGATTTGCTGTTTTATTTGACTATTTTAGTGTTACGGTAGGTAGTTCCGAAGGAAAAAATAATACTTTTGATATTAGTATTCATTTCACATATTCAGGAGATTTGAATGATAAAAGAGAGGAGTACTTAAATAGATTTATCAGTTATATTTTTGAAAGATTTAATGTTCCTGAAAAATATACTTATATAATAGAAAAGCTTATCGAAAAGCATTTCTAAAGTTGCGAATTTATCGATATACAAAATAAGGGTGTAATAATTGTTGATAGTTTAGAAAAATTAATTGAGGTGATGAAGTAATGGGGACATCCGGATTGTTTTTAAAAAAAGTAAGCTGCTTTAACTCAAAAAAACATTAAAAGATGTAAAAGAAATTTTGAATACACTTAATTTTGCTTATTGTATCGATTCCGTTTCAACTAATGAGGATAGTTATCACTTAGGAATAAATGATCCTGTTTGTAAATCAGATTTTTGTATGTATATTTTTGATAATCCAAAAACTGAATATTTGGAAGATGATAATTTTTCTTGGATTTCTCCAAATTTATATACCGCAATCTTAATTGAGGATATTTCAGAAAACGAAAAAAGCGTGTTGAAAATTCTTTATGAATATTTCAAATTGTATCCAGATGAATATTTCTATAGTGAAGAAGAATGGTTTTATGATAAAAATGATATCGAAAGAATATATTTTGAAAACCCGTATGATAGTAAATGGTGTTATAGAAATCCTAAAGAAAAAAGATAACGAGAAAAAAGATAAGTCAGATTAAAAGTATTATGCGAATTTTGGTAAATAAATTGAAATGCTTAGTATACTTTATAATTTTATTATGTAGTTGAGAATATAAATGATAGTACCCATTCAGAGAAAAATCCCGCACCAGATTTCACCTCACATCCTCTGATATAATAAAAACATGTGAGTTCATATTGAACCAGATATGAACGATACAGAAATTAGATAACGGATGTATGGGGACAGATGAGTACGTATTGAAACTCCTAAATTCTAAGTGGATGACAAGATGGATGACAAAATTGGATGACAAGAATCATAAACCGCCGTTCAGGTTCGTCCTGAGCGGCGGCTTTTTCATTCGTTGAAGTAAAGCACCTTTCCGTCAATGAGTGTAAATTCCTCCGCACCCTTGAAGGCAAATCCTCCCGTGCAGACAAATCCCACGCCCGACACGGTGATGCCCTTGATACTGTCAAGCT
>JAUNJJ010000175.1 GCA_030533325.1 Oscillospiraceae bacterium | reverse complement strand
TTAACTGAGTGAGTAAATATATTCACAAAAAACAGAAAATGCAGTTTCCCGGATTTTCGGGGGGCTGCATTTTTGTTTACTGAAATTTTTTAAAATTTTTTTCAGAAAATATGTCACAAAAGAGAAAAAAAATTGTCTTAGTGGATAAAGGGGAAAATGAGGACATGGAAGCATTATTGAAATACGCCTGATGATATAATATAATAAAAGCAGCAAACTATAATCATCATAAGAAATATAACAGGGTATTTTATTTTGAGGTAAACAATGATAGGTATATGTCTGACATTAATAGACGAGGAAGATGATAAGAGGACTTTTGAAGAACTGTATATGGCTACCAGAAAAAAAGCTTATTCGATAGCATTCAGGATACTGAACAACCGTAATTTAGCAGAAGAAGCATGTTCAGAGGCATATCTGAAAGTAGCGGAAAATTTCGGCAGAATAAAACATCTTGATGAACATCAGCTTGATTATTATGTGGTGGTTGCTGTACAGAATACTTCCTGTAATTTTCTGAAAAAGGAAAAGAAGCATATGGATAATATAAGTCTGAATGAGGAAGAGCATTACGAGCTTTCAGACAGTATTATAGAAAAACAGGATATGGATACTCTGGTCACGCTTATAGGAAGACTTTCAGAGGATGACAGAAGAATACTGTATCTGAGGGTTGTTGACGGACTGGATTATAACGGGATTGGGGTTACATTAAATATCACATCAGCTGCAGCAAGAAAACGCTTCAGCCGTGCAAAGTCTGCACTTGCGAAGCTGATAGAAAAAGAGAGGAATGAGTAATATGCATAGTTCTTCCAGACTTGCGGAAGCACTGAAAAAATCTTACGAAAGAGAACTTGATCAGTTTCTGGATACAGTGGACATTCAGGAAGATTATGTTTTCAGTGAAAACTTTGAAAAAAACATGGACAGGATTTTAAAAAGACAGGGGAAACCTTTTTTTAATCTTATGTGTAAAACCGGATATTTTTCTGCGTCCGGCTCCAGCCGTGAAGAGAGCAATGCTGATGACGGTATACGAGTAGTATATGTCAACAGGAGAAAAGAAATTTTCAGAGTTGTCTCGGCCAGTACAGCATTGTTTGCAGCAGCTGCCGGGGGTTTTGTACTGATGAACAGAGGATACGGGTCAGAACCTTACGAGGTAGCAGTGCCGGCTGATACGGTATCGTCGGTAATCACAAATGATTTCAGGAATTTCTCTTCTTTTTCTGAAACTGAATCAGTTGTTTATGAAAATAAAGTTGCTGACGCTGCAGTATCTGTCTCCGGAAACTCAGTTCCTGCTTATGAATACATTGAATCTGAAATACCGGATGAAATTGATTCGGATTTGAAAACAGATAAATCCGAATCAGAAATTCATAGTATCACTGAAAGCATTCCGGAAGAAACTACATACAGTACAACACCTCTTTCTGTATCATCTGCGGCAGAGACAGAAGTTCAGAGTGAGAGGGAGGATATTAAGGAGTATATGGATATTCTCAATAATTACAGCGAATATACTCCATTAGTATATTTTTTCAATGTCAAGCCGGGTAATAAATTTATATTAAGCGGAGATTATGATTCAGGATTTCATGTGGAAACAGAAACAGGCGAAGTTGTTTTCAATGAAGAACATACAATTGTCAGAGGAAGATTTGGCAATTCGTTTCATATACGTGCGACAGTGGGAGAAATGAAAAAATATATAATGATGGATATTTTTGAGTCACTGGAACCGAATGGTATGTCTGGTTTGAGTCAGGTTCCTAACCAAAATGAAGAGAATGGAAAATATCTGAGAGATATTGCAGACAGATCGTTTGAGGATGACTGGATTCCTATATGTGTAGCAGTCTCAAAAGATTATTCTGAGGAAGAAGCCAAGGCAGTGGCGTTAAAGAATCCTGATGCTGAAATTTTTAATGTTGTATCGGATACTACGTTAAATTGGTATATAGATATTAATGTCAGAAGAAACGATGTTTATGGATTTGTAGATGCTTTGGAAGCATCAGATAGAGTTGAAGCATTTTGTTTTCTTCCGTTTATATATGGTGAGGATTAATGTTAAAAAGGACATATTTTGTAAAAACCAATTTTTTTATTCGGATTTTACAATAAAAAAATTATTTTTGTGTCACAAACAGTATATAAAAATTGTCTTAAATTAATGGAAGGGGAAATTATATGAAAACTACAAAGAAAATTTTATCAGGTATTTTAGCCTTATCACTTAGTATATCATCACCGTTTATTGTATATGCTAAGTCCGCTATCAGTGAAAATGTAAAAACAGATTCGGTTCAGGACAGGTGTCTCAGAGATTATGAAGATTTGTTGTTATCATTTTATTCTGAAAAAGAAATTGACTATCCTGATGAATATGGCGGAATTTATTTTAACAGTGCAACAGGTGTAACTACTGTATGTCTTACTGATTTAAATGATTCAAAAGAATACAAAAAATTCTTTGACGAATCAACAGTAGAATTCAAAGAAGTTGATTACAGTCTTGATGAACTGAATGAAACCTGTCAGTTTATTTCAGGTGTAATGGCAGAAAAAAATATTACAACAGCTGCTGTATCAGAGAAAACTAATGATTTGATTGTTTCCGTTGAAACAGATGAAGATAAACCAGTGTTGATTCAATACCTTCAGTCAAATGGATATAATCCTGATATGGTTAGATTTGATGAAAACTCAGAACCTGTTGAAATTGAACATGACAGTATTAACAACGCATTTGATAATGCAAATAACATCAGAACTTCATCAGTAAATTATGCATATACAGGAAGTAAACTTTATGGCGGATTCAGTAATAACACGACGTATTCGCTTATTGGTACTGTTGGAGCCAATGCCTATAATCCGTCAACCGGTCAGTATGGAATAGTAACAGCAGCAAGTGCAGCAGAAGCCAGCAATATATCATCATTCTGTAACAGCTCCAGTGTAATTATGAATAATAACAGTGCCGTAACCTCTGTATATTCCGGAAACTGTAATGCAGCATTTATTCCTTTCAGTTCAGCAAATTCATTTGATGCCACTACTACAATAAAGAATGGTAACATTACTACTTGTTTATATGATACACAGCCTATTGTTTCACCATATATGGTTGGAATTGATATAGTAAAATACGGAGGAAATACGGGAAGAAAAACCGGAACTATAACAAGTTTATCAGCTTTTGTACGGTATTCAAATGGTATTACGATAGAAGATTTGATTAAATGCAGTGTGGAAACAGATAACGAAGATAAAGGAGCTCCAGTAGGTATAGAATATAGTAACGATAATGGATTTTATTTTATGGGGATACAAAGTAGTGGTTCCGGAAATGTGTGCTATGCAACTAAGTATAAAAACATAGAAGAGAATTTAGGAGTTGTTATAGTGTCGGAAAGATTCAGTTAACGATAAAAATAATTGAGAAAGTGGTGATTGAAATGCCGAAATAAAGAAAAGCATTGAATACACTCGAATAATAGTTATATACAATGAAAAAACTTGTTGTTTCCTGTTCTGCAGTGTATTTTCTTACGAGAAGTAAAACCATCTCAAGTGAATTAATGTGGTATATGTCAGTAAATCAATGAGTAGAATTAGTCTTACAATTTTGTGTGATGGAATATTGTTTCTTATTGTTAATAGAATAGGGGACGGTTAATATGAAAAATATGTAACTTTACTATCAGTGCATAGTATGCCTGTATCAAAATTTTCAATCGGAACTGAGACTTTTGGATGAAGATTTAAGGAGGGGAAAATAATGAAATTATTTGGTAAAAAGAAAATGGTTGCTTTCCTGCTTGGAATTGTAGTAATGATTCAAAATGCAGGGATTGTCAATTCAAATGTTCTTGCAATCGAAAATAATGACTATAATCTTTATAGTAATAATGATGAAATAAGAACTGCTGCATTTTTTAAAAATAAATGTTCAGATAAACTTATTAAGGCATTAGAGCTTAATGCTGAATCATATGAAGTAATAATCTCATATGCCGATATTGAAGCAACAGATGAAAATTATACTTATAATGCAAGATTAGAACGTTCAGAAAATATACTTTCAGACTTATGCGTTGAAAAAGAAGATGCGTTTTGTTCTGATAAATCTGCCAGTATTCTATGCGTATTGGATTACGAACAACTGATAAAGGCGGTAGAGAACGAGTTTGTTTACAGTATCGTTTTGAGTGGAGAACTTACTGAACTCAATAGTTCACCAGAGATTTCCAGTGCACTAGGTGTTGCATTATCACCATCTGCAGAAACCAGACTTGCCGATATGACGGAATCTGTGACATCAATAATGGAAACAGATTATTTAAAAGGGGATATAAATAATGATGGTTCATTTGATGCAGTTGATTTAGGGACATTTATTAAGTGGTTGTCTGGAGATTCAGATACTGAGTTGGAAAAAATTAAAGCAGCTGATTTATCTGATGACGGAAACCTGAATGTGCTTGATTTGTGTTTAATGAAGAATGAATTGATTTCCGGTCAGAATTCAGGTGTCGTCCCGAATAATGATGAAATTCTTTGTGGCTATTATGATGCAGACTATTCCAAACCATTGCCATCACAAAGAGTTGCACTTAAGACCAGTTCTTTTTGTAATCCTGATGAAACACTTAAAGTTGATGTTGCGATGGGAGATTCTTATGCTCATGCACAGAAATATGGATATGTTCCTGCTTATGATACACCAGGGCACGCTGAATACGGCATCTATGCCTGTTCTGATCCAAACTATGAAAAAATTGAGGATGAAAAACTTATTATCAATGGCAATACAAGTAAATATTTAAAAGAGTATTCAAAAGAAGAAATGAATCAGCTTGATATCAGCTATAAATACGGTGAGTATGATTCATATCATCATGAAATTGCTGAAATTGATTTTAAAAAATATGAAGCCGGCAGCACAGGATGCATCGCATTTTATTTTGCATGGAAATTTGATGGAGAAAATCCGCTTAATTTATCAAGTCAGTATTCCGGCATGAGCCAGCATCTGTATTACTATGTTGGTGAAAAAGGAGTATCTGTCAGCAATCTTGGTATTGATAATGCAAAAGAAGATTATCTCAGCGTCTGGGGGGGAATCAACTAACGAAGAAATAATTAGTTCTGCCAAGCCTTTACGTTTAATTTGCAAAAATGAAAACGAAAAAGAGTATATACATGGATCTGTTATCAGAAAAGAATTTGAATTGCTATCAAATATTAAATCAGATGCATATGATGTGACTATATCTTCATGTGATGGTGTTGAAATGGTAAAACAGCCTGCATATGTAAATGATGAGTTTGGAAATTCATCTGTTGTACTTGAGTTTAGAATGTGTGATTCATATGAATTTGGTAAAGTTCGATTTAAAGTATCACCGTCTGCTAACACAAATGTTTCGTTAAAAGAAGTAGAATATATAGAACAGAGTATCTATTGTTATCATGACTCAAATAGTGATTACGTTAGTACAGTTTGCTATGAAAATCTATCAGCTTACTCAGAAAAAGATGTTTTGGGTAAAGTAGGCGAACCGTCTCCAACTGAAGAGCCAACTTCAGAACCTACTTCTGCCCCATCAGTCATACCAACATTTGCCCCTGATTTTG
>JAUNJJ010000174.1 GCA_030533325.1 Oscillospiraceae bacterium | reverse complement strand
GCAGCATTAAAGATGAAGCTCGTTGGCCGTGACAAGGTACTCGGACCAAAGCCTGTTGAAGATATTCTCGCAGTTGAGGAAACTGAAGATGCTGCTGAATAATAAAAATATTCGATAAAATAATTCACTTCTGGTGTAAAACGGGTATGTGCTCAGGTGCATACCCGTTTTTTTACTGAAAAATCATTCAAAACAAAATTATAAAAAAATACCCCGTCAATTATAATTTTACAGAATAAAAATTCTATAATATTCCAGAAAATCTTAGTTCACGTCAACAAAACTGTAAATTTCGTCAGGTTCATTAAATTAACCAGGAAATATGGTATAATGATATATATTGCTTTTTCAGGACGGTTTTAGTATAATTTGAAATATAGTTTTTTTACGGAATCAGAATTAGCTTATAGACCAGGGAGGGAAAAATTTGATTAGGATTGCAATAGTGGACGATGCTGATTTAATTTGTGAAACTATTGAAACGTTTTTAAAGCGTTTTTCCAGAGAAAATAAACTTAGCATCGAATTCGATTCTTATTACAGCGGAACAGAAATCATAAATCAGCTTTCAGAAAAATACTATGACTGTATTTTTCTTGACATTGAAATCGGGGAAAGAAACGGTATTGATGTCAGCCGGTATTTAAGGGAAACTCTGAAAAATGAAACTACTGAAATAATATACATATCTTCTCACACTCAATATGCTGTCGAACTTTTCGATTTTGATCCTGTTACTTTTCTTATTAAGCCAATTGAAGAAGAAAAACTGATAAAAGGATTTGCAAAATTTCTTAAAAGATTAAAGCTCAGTGAAGAAGTATTTGCTTTCAAAAACGGCAGAGAGATTTACCGGATTCCTTTGAAAGATATAATGTATTTTCAAAGCAGTGATCACAGGATTATTCTTCATGCTCTTAAAGAGAAATACACTTTTTACGATAAAATAGAGCGTCTGGCAGATCTGCTGGAGCCTAAGAAGTTTTTATTTGTACATAAATCATTTCTGGTAAACAGCAGGCATATTCAGAATTTCGGGTATGAAACAGTTACAATCAATAATGATGATGTAATTTCAATATCCCAGTCCAGACGAAAAGCAATACGCGAATGGCAGCTTGAAAATGAAACTGAAGAAGCGGGGTGGCATTTTTGAAAATTTTTAACTTTGATACATATGATATTGCGATGATTCTGGCCAATGTATTTACTGTTTTTATAGCACATAAATATTTTTCTGTATTTGTTACTGAAAAAAGAAACAAAACGATTAATACTATATTGTATTTTCTGTATGGCCTGCTGACGATTGTCTCTGCTGTATATATAGATATTCCTCTTGTTAATCTGATTGTTACGATAGTAACAGTAACTGCAATTTCACTGTCATATAAAACAGAATACAAAAAAGCTTTCCTGCTGACAGCGTTTTACTGTTTTATTTTATTTGCCGTAGAACTGATATCAGGTGTTGTTACCGGCAGAGTATTGATAGAACCTTTAATTAAAACCGGGTATGAAAGTGTATTCGGACTGTTTTTCTGCAAATTATTTACATTTATTGTGATACTATTACTGCAGAACCTGAAATTATATAAAGGAACCCAGTCTCCTCCTTTGGTATATATGGTTTCAACACTGCTGATTCCGTCCTCATCTATAGCGATAGCTGCAATGATAATGAGTATTCAGGGTGCAACAAAGATAATTGTTCTTTTTTCAATGAGTATACTGATACTAATAAATATTCTGACTTTTATACTGTATGATAAAATTTCCGTGTACTATGAAAAAATAATGGAGACTGCAGCATTGAAACAGGAGAATTTGTTTTACCATAATCAGCTTGAATCTATGAATGCAAGCGTAAAAGAAACCAGAGCCCTTAGACATGATATTCAAAATCACTTCAATATGCTGGAAGGATATCTGAAATCCAATAAAACTGACGAAGCGGTTTCATACCTTAAAAATCTGAAAAAATCTGCAGTATTGTCAGAAAATAATTTTGTTAATACCGGAAACTTTGTTGTTGACAGCATTTTAAACTACAAATTATCAGGTATTCAGGATTTAAATGTGCAGACAGAGCTGGAAATATTCATTCCGGAAACCATCAGGATAGATACTGTTCATTTCGTGTCCATTCTGACCAATCTTCTTGATAATGCAATTGAGGCGCTTAGGTTAATGAAAGTATCAAGTGAAAAAAAACTCAGAATCAGGATTGCGTATACCAAAGGATGTCTTGTTATTCTTTTGCAGAACAGTTACGAAGGAGATATTGTTTACGAAAGCGGAAATATATGCAGTACCAAAGCTGAAAGTGAACTGCACGGACTAGGACTTGAAAATGTAAAAAAAGCGCTGGAATCATATAACGGATTGTTGAAAATAAATCATAACTGCGGCCTTTTTTCCGTGCAGGCGATACTTTACCTTGATTAAAACCCAGCAATTACTTACTAGATACTTCTAATGATTTGAAAATATGACTATAAATTGTAATTTTATAAAATAAAAATTCCATTATTTTCTGCAAAATCCTGGTTCACGTCAACAAAACTGTAAATTTCGTCAAGTTTCCGATTTCCTTATTTTTATATTATAATAGTTTTGCCGGAAGGAAATAAAAAAATGAGGTGTGAAGAGCATAGCATGCGTATTTTGAAAAAAACTTTAGGAATAACAGGAATCATAGCATTACTTCTTCTGACTTCATGCCAGAAAAATAATGAACCTATTAAAAATAATATACATCAAAATAATGTGTCCGATATTTCAGAAAATAATTTTGAATATAAGCTTTCTACAGAAACTGTTTTTGATAATGATGTAATCTCATGTGATAATTTAGTAGCTCAGTATAAAGATGGATTTGTATTTACAGGAAGTGTATCACATACAAATTCTGAATTTCTTGTTTTGACCGGGGAATCCGGAAGTACTGCGGAAAAGAGTTACTTTAATCCTGATACTGCAGAAACTGATGTCATTTCTATGAAGAAAAAAGATGATATTGTTTATCTTTTATGCGGCAAAGAAGGAAAAGGTTCAGTGACATCTTTTGATCAGAACGGAAATCAGATAGAAAAAACTGAACTTGATTTTTACCCCATTGACTTTGAAATCAGTGAAAAGATATACATATTAAACTCGTCTTCATTATCATCGGAGATTGAGGTTTATTCTGATAAACTGGTTTTTGAGGAAAGTATAGATGTTTCTTATAAATCAGACGGGACTACATTGTATCCATATAAGATAGCAGTGTCTTCTGAAAATGAAATATATTGTGTTCTTTCTGAAATAAATAACCGTTCTGCAACACAGATAATACTGGCCGGAAATAATAAAATAGTCTGCAGAAGTGTTAATGATATGGACTCTGTTGATGATATTTTTATAAGCAGTACAGGAAATATCATTCTTGCTGGTAGGGAAAACGGAAACTGTCTTATTGATGAACTTGATAAAAACGGTACAATTGTCAGCATGTCGGAAATTCAGAATTGTGATGAAATATATGGTATTACTAAGTCAGATAAAATTATTTTTTCAAATGCTCTGGGAATATCAGCATTCTACAATGATGAAACAGAACTACTAATAAAATCTGATGATTTTGAAGATAACGGTATTATTGCCTGCTGCATGGAGAATGATGGATGCACTGCATACCTAAGTAATGCATTTGAGAAATATAATGCGGTATTCATTACGGATCAGAATAACAAAATTATATCTGAAATCAGAGCGGAAAGTATATCCAGTTGTTTTGTTCAGAATGACAAGGTATATGTTGCAGGATGGTTTAAAGGAAACCGTACTGTAGTTATTTTTGATAATGGAAATATTATCGATACAGGAATAGAACTTGAAGATACTCGTCAGTCATATAAGATAGGTGTGCTTCCATCAGGTGAAATAATTATCAGTGGCAGTAATGACAATAAATTCACTGTTTACAGTGATACTTTTGAAAGGGAAAGTTCTGTAGATATAAATATATGTGTCAGCGGTTTCTTTAAAAACAATGATTCACTGTTCTGTTATGATTATGAAAATATTTACCGTTTCAATGAAAAATATGAAACAGAAAAAATTAATTTAAATCTTAATCAGTTCGGAGATAATATGTCTTTTTCATCCGGAAATGATGAATATGATTTTTTGTTTTCTGTGCAGAAGGGACTTTACGGATATAATTTATCTGAAAATTCAGCTGTACTTCTTATTGACTATAATATGAAATTATTATCTGATGTCAGATCTTTTATTATATTAAAAGATAAAACAATATTGATTAACAGTCTCTGGAATATTTGTGAATGTCAGATAAGTGATACAGATTCAGGTAAAGAATCACAGAAACAAAAATTAACGCTTGCATATGATGAACTTGGTCAGGGATTAAACACATTAAGAAAAGCTGTTAATACATTTAATTCTGAGTCGGAACAGTTTGAAATTGAAATGAAGGATTATTCGTCGGATGAAAACGGTACAGCTCAAACATTACTGGCACTGGACATCGCTTCCGGAGAGATACCGGACATTATAATGACTGACCTTTTATCAGAAAATATTGTAACATTTCTGAAGAATGATACGCTGACCGATATGAATCAGTTTATTGAAAAAGACAATGAACTAAACAGAGAACTGTTTTATCAGAGTGTTCTTGATGCCTTTACATGTAACGATAAATTGTATTCATTACCACTTACTTTTACGCTCTTCACCGGAAGAACTAATGATAATGTCAAAACAAGCACCTGCAGTGAGCAGATTGATCATATTACTGATGTATATAATCCTGATAATTATGTTGTGGAGAGAATGTATATAAATAATATATCAGAAATCTATCTGAACGAAAAACTGGATTTTGCAAACAGAAAAAACAATCTGTCAGAGCCCGATCTTATGAAAATAATTTCTTTTTACAGAAAATACGATGATATTTTAAATAATTCGGATTACACAGATTTACAGTATAAAGAAATTGCAGCTCATGGTGTGTTCATTGAATCACTGGAATCGTTTTATCATAATCTGTTGTGTGATTCAAGGGGAGTTATCATGGAAGATACCGGAAACTATAATGAGTTAGGATATCCGGGAGTGACCGGACTGGTAAGACCAAATCTATGTTTCTCAATCATAGATAAATGCGAAAACAAAGATGCTGCATGGGAATTTATTAAAATATGCTATAAATCACTTGGAGAAAGTAACAGTGTATATGAGGACGGACTGTACGCACCTGTGGAATTAAACACTGTTTCATCGTTCAATGGTATACCTGATCATATTGAAGAAAAATTTAATATCTGGATGGAAGGAAAATGTATCAATCATATTCTGTATGCAAAACTGGATGAATTGATATGCAAGGAGATTGATTTGAACCCGGATGTTTCTGACGAAGAATTAAGTCATGCACTTTACAGTAAAATAAAGCTGTATTTGTCTGAGATACAATAATAAAACTGTAGTCAGTCTGTGTACATCATACCATTGCTCTGTCGGTCGGATATTATTTTAAAAATTGTTCCTGCACGGGACAATGAAATCTGTGTAAAACGGGTATGTGCAAAAGCACATACCCGTTTTTATGCTGAATACAAAATAAAACAAAGAATCCGGACATTTCAGTTAAACGGTTTGTCCGGATTTTTTT
>JAUNJJ010000173.1 GCA_030533325.1 Oscillospiraceae bacterium | reverse complement strand
CCTCTTTATCTTGTCCTTCATGCTTTCCTTTGCATCCTCATTGAAATGCACCCTGACTACATAGGTTGTACCGCCTATCTGCTTTCTTAATGCTACCGGTGTGTTTGTTTTTTTATTCTCCATTTGTTTGTTCTCCTTTTGTGTTAATGCCCGATAAGGAAGTGCCTCTATCTCTCGACAACGGGCAACGACAACGGACACCTAAAAACTCCTAAACCTTATCATTTATAGTTACTTTTCTGCTTTTATTCTTTTTTTCAAATATTCCGTTGCTTTCGTTGTCAGAACTATATCTATCTCAAAAAATATAGGAAATATAAGGGTTATAGAAATATAGAACCGACAACGAACCCGACAACGGAAGCGACAACCGACCGACAATCTACTGGGCAGTTTTTACTTCATCCACTCTTCCGGCAACGATAACTGTTGCATCTGTTCTTCGGTTAATGGTTGAAATTCACTCTCTTTGTTGTCGGGCTTTTCCCATCCTCTCTGTCTGTTGTATGGACTCGGGAAATACCTCGGATTGGTAAATGCTATCCAACCACTGCAATTATTCATAATATCGTTAATCTCCCGAATTTCCCACTGTGCCGGACTTCCGTCATTCCCCAGTGCCTCTGCATAAAGCAATCGGGAACACACCATATTGCCCTTGCAATGCTCCAAATAATCAAGAATAAGCTCCTTTTTGGTATCTTCCTGCATAAATCTCTTCTGATACTCACAAAGCTCTTCCTGCGTCTTTTTAGGCAGTTTCAGCATATAATTACCACTTCTGTATATCTCCATTGCCTCTGCCCACATCTGTGCTATATATTCTCTTGATACTTTCTCATCATCAAGGATGTGAACCTCTGCCTCATTCACATTGCACTGAATAGGAAGAAATCTTCTGTTCCCCGACCTATCCATAGGCAGGAAATCAAGAGAATTTGACGAACCGGCAAATACGCACTGCCTCTTATGGTCTTTCGGATGCTTGTCATACGGTGTTTTGTAGGTATCCTTCTGCCTGCTCATAAAGGACTTGGTATCCTCTACATTCTTCGCATTCAGGATTGCTACCATTTCAGGGAACTCCACTATCAGATGCCCCTGCAATTTCCGGTATACATTCTCGTCATCCATTTTCTTTAGGTCATCCGTGAACCAGTCATCTTTCATGGCGAGAAATCTGAAAAAAGTAGATTTACCGGCACCCTGCCCACCGACAAGGCACAGCATAACCTCAAACTTAATGCCAGGACGGAAAACTCTTGCGATTGTTCCCAGCATAAAGAGTTTCAGGACTTCATAGGTATAATCACTGATTTCAGCCCCCAAAAAGTAATGCAGGGCATATCTGATACGCTCCACCTTATCCCATTGCAGGGCATTCAGATAGTCCTGCACCGGATGATAACGGTTTTCATTTGCCACTACCTTGATTGCATCATCAATTCTCTTTTCATTTGCCAGACCATAATTCTTTTCAAAGTACAGCACCAAGAATTTCAAATCAACATCTGTCAGATTTTCACTTTCCCGATACCAGCCCAAATCTCTTGTAATGTCGATTTTATCGGTAAACATATTCAAACGGAATGCTCCGCCTAAATGTGGGTCATGGAGCAAAACTGTACGATAATTACCGGCAGTCTGCCTTACATTTCCCTGCTGTGTGCACTCCAACATCTCTCTCACTTCTTCGATACTCTTCAATTCTTCCGACAATGCTCTTTACCCCCTTTCCTATGTCTGAAATAACAAAAGCCCTGTCAGGAATATCTTCTTCAAGAAGAGTGTCAAGCTGATACTCCACTCTGCTGATATTCTGCAGGGCTTCCGCAAAGAGAGGATGCGGTTCTTCATCCATGCTCTTCGGTGCATATTTTATTTTCCATTCCTTTAGCAGATGATAATAGTCGGATAATTCCCTAAAACATTTCTTCTGTTCCTCATCCAATATCTGCTCTTTCGATTTCTGCGGTACTGCCGGTTTTGGTAATGGACGGTTGGTTGCATCATAGTTTAGACCAAAGTCGGAGGCAATCTTCATTGCAGCCTCCTTTGGTGCAAGTCCAAAATATTTTGCCACCAAATCAATAGCATCTCCGGTTTCTCCACAACCAAAACAGTAGTACCTCTTATCAATCTTCATACTGGGTGTCTTATCCCTATGAAACGGACAACAAGCCAGCCCGCTCCGATTGATTTTTATGCCATATCTCATAGCCACATCTTTTGCGGTAACATTATCCTTTACCACTGCAAAAACATTCATAACAGCCTCCTATCCAAGTTCTTCCGTTTTCTGCTTTTTCACTTTTGGAAGTTCCGCTTTTCTCTGCTTTTCCATTTCCACTTGCTTCTGATGTTCTGCCAGCCTCTCTCTGACAGACACTCTCGCCCTTTCCTTTATTTCTTCTTTTTTCTGTTCCTTTATCTGTGGACTCTGTAAAGCTCCCAGCACTTTCTTTGCAACTGCCTGTGCCATTTTTCTAAAGCGTGCTTCCAAGTTGTCAAGGCACTTCCCCACAAAATCTCTCTTGTCTTTTGGAGTTTTCCGCTCATCCGAAGTCAGCCATTTTTTATAACTGCGAAGCTCTGCTATATCTTCTGCTCTGGTATGCTCTGCCACTGTATCAGCTACGACCTCACACGCTTTTTCATAGGCATCATCCGCTATCTGCTCCACCATATTTTCCATATCCAAAACCTTCAAGGTAATGTCATCCAAAGCCGCCTGCATCTCTGCAATTCTCTTCTGCTGATTTTCTATGATATAGTCCTGCTTCTCCAAATAGCTTGCTCCACCATATTCCGGTTCATATTCAAGCTCCACACCGTTCTTCTGCCCAATATCCAAAAACAGCTTCCTGCACTCTGCATCAAAGCACATCTTCCGGTTATTGAATCGACTTCTCTTTTTTGTCGGGTCAGGTAATTCAAATCCCAACTCTTCCAGTGCTTTTTCCTGCTGTGGACAAAGCTCCCCATATTTATTCAGGGCATCATAGACTTGTCTTACATGAACATGAGGAGTGGCTTCATCCAAGTGCAATGCCCAGTCAAGAATGTGAACATGGCTACCATATCTTTTTTCAAATTCCTCAAAGAACTCTGCCACCACTTTTGCCAATACATCGGGTGTCACTGAACAATCAATATTACCAAGTTGCAATATACTCTCTTCCGGACAGGTCTTATTATTTTTCAGAACATCATTTGTCGTTCTGTTCCGTTCTGCGTGACCCGCTTTCTCATTTCTTTCATTTTGTGCATCCACATGGTCTCCGTAATGCTCAAAATAATATGCTTTTTCAATTTCCGTGAAAGTCATTTTCCTTTCCGATGTATCACCGTTCAAACAGTAACCCTGATAGCAGTCCCAGTAAACATTCAGCTTCGTTCTCTCGGCATCAATATGCTCACTGTTGGCTACATCAAAGTCTCTGTCATTGTGCTTTACATCATAAACACCATGCTTTCCACTTCTTCCGTTATGCCTTGAAGCTCTCATTTTCTCTTTGCTCATTTCTTCTTTTTCCTTTCAACTAACTTCCGTGGCGAAGCCAATTACTTGAGATTTTTTCGACAAGTAATACCCAGTACTTATTGTCGAAACGACAATAAACTGGGCAAGGCTTCCGCCCTTGACCTGATGAAGGCTCTGCCTCTCAACTCCGACAAAGGTTGCACCTCTGTACTCTGCTCCGAAGGAGTTGACACTGCCACCACACAGCCGGTAACACTGCTCAACTTCTTCGATATGCCCTGCATTTCCTTTGGAAATTTGGGCATGAAAAAAGCACCTAAGATTACTCTCAAGTGCTTTTTCCGAAATCCTATTCAGGTGTTCCGACCGTCGGGTTTAATGCAAGGCTTCCCACCGTTGCATACACTCCGTTCTCCCTATCCTGCTTACGGATTTCTTCTTTCATGGCTTGCAGTTTCTCACGCTTTTCACTCTTCACACGCTCCTCATATTTTCTCTGCCAGCCACTTTCTTTTCTGCGAAGATACTGCTGATGCCTCTTATCCTTAATCCGGTTAATTCGGTCTATCTCCGCCTGCTCTTCTGGTGTAAGTTCCACTTCCATTACTGGTGGTACATACCGACCTAAGAAATTGAAATAAATCTCAATCTCCTGCGTGGTCTGAATGCTCCCTTTTCTGTCTCGCTCATGCACCAGCACCTTCTCAACAAATTCGTTAATCATTGCCGGTGTAAGCTCTTCAAATCTCTCGTATTTATCAATCAGCGCCATGAACCGGCTTGCAGAATTTCTGTTTCCGTCATACTCTGCAATCCTCTTCTCAAGCTCCCTGATTTCCGCATCCAGTTCTGATTTCTCCTTTGCGTACTGCTTATCAAGAACCTCATATCTGCTGTCCGGCAACTTTCCAAGAATGTTGTCTTCATAGATACGGCAGATTAGTTTCTCTAGCTCGTCACAGCGATTTCTAGCCACTTTAATTCGTGCCTTGACCTTTTTTACCTCTGCATCTTCTTGTGAGGACTGTGCGGTTGTTATCGTCTCCAAAAACTCTGCTCTGTCATACTTGGCACTTTCAAAGATTGCTTTCAGCATATCCCCTATCAGTTCCAGCACCACGGACTCGTTTATTCTGTGCTGTGTCTTGCATAGCGTACCGCACGGAACTTTGGTATATGCCGAACAAGTATATTGTGCAATTCTCTTACCATTGCTCGTTCTGTGAACATACATTTTAGCACCGCAATCAGCACAATACATAAGACCGGTAAGCACATGATGCTCTCCCCATCCATCCGGATATCTTCGTACATTCGCCCGAAGCTTCTGCACCGTATCAAAAGTATCTTGGTCTATAATGGCATCCTGCGTATTCTCAAAGATTACCCAGTTATCTTCCGATACATAATGGCTCTTTTTGTCCTTAAAGTGCTTCTGCGTTTTGAAGTTTACGGTATGCCCCAAGTACTCCCTTTTCTTCAAAATGCCGACCACTGTTGAAGAACCCCAGCCATAAGGGTCTTTCACTTGTTTATGCCGGTTATTGCCCTGACCGAAGCGTGCCATGTGTACTGCCGGTATTTCCACTTTCTTCTCCTGCAATAAATTAGCTATCTGATAAGGACCCAGCCCATCAATAGTCCATTTGAATATCAGACGAACCACCTCGGCAGCTTCTTCATCAATTATCCAGTGATTACCGTCATTTTCATCTTTCAGATAACCGTATGGAGTAACGCTTGCCACATGCTTGCCCGACTTACCCTTTGACCGGAATGTTGATTTTATCTTCTTGCTGATATCCTTGGCATACATTTCATTCATAACATCCCTGAACACAAGAAAATCATCATCTCCGTTGGAACTGTCATGGTTATCGTTAATGGCAATCAGCCGGACTCCCTTTTTACGGAAGAACTCTCGAAGCTGACCGACTACAAGATAATCTCGCCCTAACCGGCTCATATCCTTTAACACAATCGTTTCCACTTCTCCATCTTCCACAAGGCTAATCATTTCCTGAAAAGACGGTCTTTCAAAGGTTGTACCGGATATTCCGTCATCAGTGAAGTGCCTGAACCTAGTCCACCCTTTTTCTCTACAAAAATCTTCTAGCAACTTCTTCTGATTTTGAATACTGTACGACTCCCCCAAGTTCTCATCCTCACGACTTAGTCTCTCATACAATGCGATTATTTTTTCACTACTCATGCTCTGCTCCTTTCCTCTGTATTTGAACCTAAAAGTAATAAGCTCAAAGAGAATTTCTAATATGTACTAAAAAGTCTCTTTCATCTTATTACACCCGC
>JAUNJJ010000043.1 GCA_030533325.1 Oscillospiraceae bacterium | reverse complement strand
AGCAAACAAATTTTTACCTCTTAAAAATATTATTGTATTTCATGGTTTGAATGACAGTTTCGTTGTAGATGAATATACCATGGAATTATTACAAAGTCATTTTTCAGATTGTTTATCTTTTATAAAAACGGAAGTAATAAATGACGACGAATATAAAAACTTAAAGTTTTATATTCTGTATTTTAAATGCCTGATGTCTGGATTGAACGAAGAAAAGTCAGAAATAAACTTTCGTGTTGATGATAAATTCATCGTAGAAAAGGAAATTGAATTTCCGGATGTTTTTAAATTCAAGAATTATAAGATGCTAACATTTGCAAGCGAAACATTCAAAGCATTTGTTGAAGAAAATAATATAGAAGGCTGGATTTTCAGGGAAGCTTTTGAGAAATAAGGAGAATGAATTATGTCAGAATACAGAATACCGATAAGACACGAAAGAGGTACATATACTCTTGCTGAAGTTGAAGTAACAGATGAATACAATGGTGATACAATGGTCATAACATGTGATGACTGTGATATTATAACAAACAGCATGAATGATATAACGCTGTACAGCTTTCATGAAAAGATACAGGATGTTCTTGAAATAACCTATCGGCATCCAATGAAATACAATGGCAGAGAATATCCGGACAATCTGGAGTCAGTATTTATAAAACATATGGATGGAACAAAATATCCAATTTACCTTGAGTATAAAAATGAATTCTTCACATATCAGAAAAAACAGCTTTTTGCTGATATGCAAAATATCGTACTTCAGTATACGGACAGACTTCTTGAAGAATTAAACACAGCGAAACTGCCTCTTAATCCACTGCAGCTTCTTTATTACAGGGACAGTATAAGTATAAGCATTGTTTTATTTGATCTTATCGAAGAAAAAAACTATCCTGTGAATGATGAGGCGTTAAATATATGGTGCAGCTGTGTTGTTAATTCGGTTCCTGAATGGTATAGTAATGCCGCGTTTAACTTTATTATCTCCGGAATATACAATCGTCTTGGGATAATAATCCCGGAAAAATTCAGGACAACTGAAATATATGAACTTAATCTTCCTGAAGAAATTGACTAAAATAATCGTTATTCTCATTAATAGTTCGAATGTTCCGCACAAATCTCCAACCGCGATTACATTAAGTTAAATGATACTGCAAATGATAATCAGACATTTGATATAAAAACATAAAGCCTGTCAAATAACGTATTTGTGTTATCTGACAGGCTTTTTTTAAATTCATGACCACCTGAACCTTCCTGTGCATTTTTTCAGTTAATACAGTAGATATTTACCTGTGGATGTGGTATAATAAAAAGTGATTTCATTTTAAAAGGATGGTGTACATGAATACAGACATAAAACGTGAAGTTATCGCTGACGGAGTGGCTTTTTCAGAGATAGTGGATAAAAAGCTTAAAACAAATCTTCTGAAGATAAAGTTTGTAACAGAACTTTCTGAAAAGGAAGCACCGCTTAATTCAATGGCAGCTATGCTTATCGGGGCTTCAAATAAAAAAATAAAAACATATTCAGAGATGTCTGACAGACTGAATGCCCTTTACGGCTCTTCAATATATACAGACACATCAAAGAGCGGTGACTGTCAGTTTATCTCTTTTACTGCCGACTGTATAGACAACAGATTTGCGCTTGAGTCGGAAAACATACTCGATGATCTTCTTGATATTGCTCAGGACTGTATTTTCAGTCCAAATGTTTCAGAGGGTGGTTTTGACAGAACTGAGTTTGAGCTTAAGAGAAGGGAACTTATCGAAAGCATACAGGCGGAGATGAACAACAAGAGAGATTATGCACATATAAAGGCACAGAAATATATTTTTAAAGATGAGCCGTGTGCATTTCCGCAGTACGGTACAGTGGAGAATGCTGAAAGGATAACACCGCAGGAGGTTTATGAGGCATTTGTAAAGCTTGTTAAAACTGCTGTTATCGAGATATATTTTGTATCTTCGTCAGAAAATCCTTCGGTTAAGGAAAGATTCAGAACTGCATTTGCCGGGATTGAGAGAAATCCTCAGAACCCGAAGTTCCGTACAGTCAGTCCGCTCAAGCCGGAAATATGCTACGCCGGGGACGAGCTGGAAATGAAGCAGTCCAAGGTAATTATGGCCTTCAAGACACAGAGCGAGAACAAAAATGCCTGCTCGGTTCTTACCCGTATGTTCGGCGGAACTGCATTTTCAAGACTGTTCACAAATGTAAGGGAGAAGATGAGTCTGTGCTATTACTGCTCAGCCGGTTTTGTTTACAGCAAGGGTACAATGCTTGTGGACAGCGGCGTTGAGAAGGAAAACACTGAGAAACTTACCGGTGAGGTAATCAATCAGCTCAATATGCTGAAAAAAGGTGATTTTACTGATGAGGAACTTCTCAATACTAAACTCTATATGATTAATTCTGTAAAATCAGTAAATGACTCTCCGAATCAGATTGTAAACTGGTATTTTTCAGGTCTGTGCACAGGTGAGATGATATCACCGGAAGAATATATCAGAAGAATAATGGCGGTTACACGCGAGGAAGTAACCGAGGCTGCAAATTCATTTGAACCGGATACAATTTATGTGATGGCTGCAAAGGAAGGCACATCATCAGATGAGGAGGATGAGAATGAATAAGGAAATAATCAGAAATGAACTTACCGGTGACGAATATACACTTATCAGACATAAGAGTGGTCTTGATATTCTTGTCTGGGAAATGGAAGGCTACTCCACGACTGAAGCACTTTTCGGAACGAAGTACGGTTCTGTAAATACAAAATTTAAAACCGTCGGTGACAGCGGTTACACGGTTGTACCTGAGGGCATCGCTCATTTTCTTGAGCATAAGCTTTTCGAAAATGAAGACTGTGACGTTTTTGAACTCTATGCCAAGACGGGAGCTTCGGCAAATGCATATACATCATTTGACAAAACATGCTATCTGTTCAGCTGTTCGGAAAACTACAAGGAGTCACTTGATATACTTCTGAGTTTCGTTCAGGCACCTTATTTTACACAGGAAACTGTTGAAAAGGAACAGGGAATCATAGCTCAGGAAATCAAGATGTGCAATGATAATCCCGGCAACAGAGTATTCTACAATATGCTCAGATGCCTTTACCATGAACATCCGGTAAAGATTGATATCGCCGGTACGGTTGAGAGCATTCAGAAGATAGATGCAGATCTGCTTTACAAGTGTTACAATACATTCTACAATCTACACAATATGGTTCTTGTAATTGCCGGAAACGTTAAGGTTGATGAGGTTCTTGAGATTGCAGACAGAAGACTCAGAGACTGTGAGGATATAAAGCTTCAGACAGCGTTTCCTGATGAACCTGCCGGTATAGTTAAAAAGGAAAAAACAGAAAAGATGGCTGTCGGACTTCCTGTATTCAATATCGGGTTCAAATCATCTCCGGCCTCTGGATACGACAGGCTTAAGGCTGAACTTGAAACATTTGTAGGTTTAAGTGTTATGTCTGATCCTGCCTCAGTTCTGTACAGAAGTATGATGGAGGAAGGTCTCATAAATGCTTCCTTTGCGACGGAAGTATTTTCCGGAGACGGATATTTTACAGCGGTTTTCGGCGGTGAATCCAAAAATCCCCGTGAGGTTATGAACCGCATAGTAAAAGAAACTGACAGGATAAAAACTGAGGGGATGGACCGCAGTCTCTATGAAAATATCAAAAAATACACATATGGTTCTGCGATAAGAGAACTTTCATCTCCTGACTCGGTTTCATCACTGATGATAAACAGTTATTTTTCAGATGTTTCGCCTTTTGACAGTCTGAAAATTCTTTCAGAGATGACCTATGAAGATGTTATGAAGTGTATAGCAGAGCGCCTTGACCCTGAAAAAGCGGCGTTGTCATTTGTGGAGGCATAGGAAATGGATATGACTTCTCTTAACCTTGCGGAAAATGAAATTGCATTTCCGGGACTTGGCATAAACGGAATAACGGTGAACAGTGTTGCATTTTCGCTGTTCGGAATTGATATAGCCTGGTATGGTATAATTATTGCATGCGGTATGATGCTGGCTATAATATTCGGACTTTCGCAGATGAAAAAATTCGGAATAGATCCGGACAGAGCAACTGATGTAATAATAGGCGGCATAATAGGCGGGGTTATTGGTGCCAGAGCCTATTATGTAATTATGAACTGGCAGGACTATGCAGGGGACTGGAAAAGCATTTTTCAGACACGAAACGGCGGGCTTGCAATATACGGCGGAATAATCGGTGCGCTTCTTGTGGGCGTAATAATGTGCCGGATACGAAAAGTCCGGATTCTCCCCCTTTTCGATGTTGCTTCCATGGGCTTTCTTATAGGACAGGGAATAGGGAGATGGGGAAACTTTTTTAATCACGAGGCCTTCGGAACAAACACCGATTTGCCCTGGGGAATGACAAGCGGTCGTATTCAGCAGTGGATTGCAGAAAACAACGAATACGGAACTGCACTTGCATCACTTACTCCGGAAAGGGCAGTTCATCCGTGTTTCCTGTATGAATCGCTCTGGTGTCTGCTTGGATTTGCTGTTCTGTTCATTATCTCAAAGCACAGAAAATTTGACGGACAGATATTTTTATGCTATATACTCTGGTACGGTACAGGACGCGCGGTAATTGAAGGGCTCAGAACGGACAGCCTTATGGTAGGCAGTATCCGTATTTCACAGCTTATTGCGATAGTGTCAGCTATTGCAGCACTCATTCTTGTCTGCGTATTTACATCAAAGGTAAACAGAATGGGCGGCGAATATGTATTTTACAGGGATACGGAAGAGTCAAAAAGACTGATTGCCGCATCTGAAGAACAGCACACTAAGGAAAAAACAAAAAAATAATAATTATAAAGGAGAAAAATTATGGCTACTGTAATAAGCGGAAAAGAAGTATCACAGAAGGTAAAGGGTGAAGTAAGGGAAAAGGCTCTTGCACTCAAAGAAAAGGGAATCGAGGTCGGCCTTGCAGTTGTTATCGTTGGTGACAATCCAGCTTCAAGAGTGTATGTAAACTCAAAGAAGAAGGCCTGTGAGGAAGTCGGCTTCAACTCATATGAGTATGCTCTCCCTGAAGAAACAACACAGCAGGAACTTCTTGATCTTGTTGAGGTACTTAACAACGACGAAAAGGTAAACGGAATCCTTGTTCAGCTTCCTCTTCCGAAGCAGATTGATGAAAATGCAATTATCAATGCAATTTCACCGGATAAGGATGTTGACGCTTTCCATCCGTTCAATGTAGGAAAGATAATGATTGGCGAGTATGCCTTCCTGCCTTGTACTCCTGCCGGAATCATGGAACTTATCGACAGCACAGGTGTTGAGATTGCAGGAAAATCATGCGTGGTTATCGGCAGAAGCAACATCGTAGGAAAGCCTATGTCAATGCTTCTCCTCCACAGAAGCGGTACGGTTACTGTATGTCACTCAAAAACAAAGAACCTTAAGGAAATCTGTCAGAATGCTGATATTCTCGTTGCAGCAGTAGGAAGACCTAACTTTGTAACAGGTGATATGGTTAAGGAAGGCGCAGTTGTTATTGACGTAGGTATCAACCGTATGGAAGACGGAAAACTCTGCGGTGACGTAAACTTTGCCGAAGCAGAAAAGAAAGCTTCCTACATAACTCCTGTTCCGGGCGGCGTAGGACCGATGACAATAGCAATGCTCATGAAGAATACACTTACAGCTGCTATGATTAAAAATAATATTACAGAATAATAAATTGGTAAGCTTTGTCGCAAAGGTGCAGGGCGACCGCAAAGCCCTGCAAAAATCAAAGTATTTATCTTGAACGTTTTGATTTGATATAACAATTCTTGGAGGAAATAATGAAAAGACTTACAATTAATGATTTAATTTGCGAAGCAGAAACATACTGCAATATAGCCAGTACAGTTAACCACACTGATTTAATTGGCATAACAGATGGAAAAGCTGTAGGTACATATGTGGAACATGATTTTCAACAATATATTGCGTCAAGATATATTGTTGAAATCGGAAATAGTGCAAGAGGTATTGATCTTCCAGGTTCAGATATTATGACTGATATCAAGGTAACAAGTATCACTCAGCCTCAGAGTAGCTGTCCTTTTAAAAATGCTCGTCAGAAGATTTTTGGTCTTGGATATAATCTTCTCGTATTTGTATATGAGAAGCATGATACACCAAATTTATGTAGATTATATTTCAAATATTGCACTTTTATAGAAGCTGAAAAAACAGCTGACTATATGACAACCTTTACAATCAGACAAATGTTAAGAAACGGCGCAAATAAGGATGATATTATAGGCTTCCTTATTGATAAAAACATTCCAGGAGATGAAATAACATATAATGATTTGGCAGATGAAATACTTGCACATCTCCCTGCTCAGGGGTATCTAACAATAAGTAATGCACTTCAATGGAGACTTCAATATGGCAGGGTCATAGCTCTTGAGAATACTGTTAATGGGATAATAAACTATGCGTGGTAAGACTGAAAAGAAGGAATTTGGAGATTATCAAACTCCTCCTGATTTTGCCGAAATGGTTTGCAAATATCTTTATGATGATTTAAATATACGACCTAAATTTATTATTGAACCAACCGCTGGCGTTGGTGCTTTTTTAAAAGCCAGTTTAAATATATTTAAAGAATCTGAAAAGGTTTTTGGTGTGGAAATTTACGAAAAATATTGTGATAAATGTAGAGAAATTTTGGATGACAGACTTACGATTATCTGTGATGATTTCTTTAATTTCAATACCCCATCAATCGTTGACACAGATTCTAAGGTACTAATAGTAGGAAATCCACCTTGGGTAACAAATTCAGATCTGGAATATAACCTTCCTAAAAAAATGAACTTTAAAAAATTAAGTGGTACAGATGCTATAACTGGTGCAAGTAACTTTGATATTTGTGAGTATATGATTCTTAAGTTAATCGAAGAATTTAAGAATACTGATGCTACAATTGCTATGCTTTGCAAAACATCAGTTGCTAGAAATGTATTTCAGGAAATTTATAGAAGAAATATCAATTCCGGATATTTTAAAATTATTAACTTCAACGCAACTAAAATATTTAACATTAGTGCATCAGCTTGTCTTTTAGTTATTGATTTAAAAAGAGAATATTGTAATTTACCTATTTGCGAAGTTTCAGATATTGAGGATCCGACTATGATAACCTCTATCATTAAATGCAGTGATGGTGTACTTACAAACATCTCTGAAAATGTCTTAGACCTTGAAGGAAATTGTTGTTTTGAGTGGCGTCAAGGTGTTAAGCATGATTGCTCTAGCATCATGGAACTTAAGAAAATAGGCTCTAATATTTATGAAAATAAACGTAAGGAAAAGGTTAAACTTGAAGAAACATTAGTTTTTCCATTAATGAAGAGTAGTAGTTTTAAGAAACCTATTATTTCAGATAACTTTTCCAAGTTTGTAATAGTTACTCAGAAAAAAACTAGAGATGACACTAAATACATTAGAAAACTTGCTCCTCTTACCTGGAAATACCTAAACGATAATATCAAACTTTTTGATAAGAGGAAAAGCTCCATATATAGAGGTGCTCCACCGTTTAGTATGTTTGGAGTTGGAGATTATTCTTACTCAAAATACAAAGTTGGAGTTTCTGGATTCTATAAAAAACCACTTTTTTCTCTCCTCTTTAATTGTGAGGATATAGCTAAGCCTATAATGCTTGATGATACTTCGTACTTTATTTCTTTTGAGAATTATGACGATGCATATACATGTATGCTCATGTTAAATTCTGATAAAGTTCAAGATTTTCTTTACAGTATCTCATTTCAAGATGCCAAAAGACCTTATACAAAAAAAGTTTTACAACGTTTAGATATTGAAAAATGCATAAAAAAAATTAAACTTAAAGATCTAATGGAAACAGAATTAAAATATCAGTTGCCTAAATATATCACTGATAATATATTTGACAATTTTAAAAACAGATTATTTGAAGAGTACAAGATAGATTTTGGTGTTCAATTGAGCTTTTAATGCGAATATGCAGGCGACCTAAGGAAGTACAAAGCTCAGTCGCAAAGCCCTGCTGCTAGGCGTTTATCCAAATTTAAAGCTTAGAATAATAACAAAAACCGTTCAGAAAATTTTTTCACTGAACGGTTTTTGGCTATATTTTTTATTTAATTTCTTTTGTCTTTTGCAGGGCTTTGCGGTCGCCCTGCACCTTCGCTACACATCGGTATAATCCACATCAATAATCTGGTTGCCCTCACTGTCTGTGCCAACCACCTTATCCATCTCATGTGCATAGAGAAAATCGGTAAACAGCCTTGAAACACCGTTTATCAGAAGAACTATTCCGAGAAGTCTTACTACATTTATGAATGCACTGAACGGATTGAATATAAGTGTAAGTCCGAGGATGAGACCGATAATATTAAGGACAAGCCCCAGGAGCCATTTTTCCGCACCTGCTCTTTTCTGGAAAACTGCCAGCTGAATTTTTGAGATACTCTGAGTAATGACTGTAAATCCGATAATCATCGGAATAACTGATGCAAGGAACTTTCCGCCGAAGAAAAGAAGCAGGCTCAGTGCAGTCCCTATAACAGCCTGAATAATATCGAATTTTGAGTGAAATCCGTACCTCATTGCTCTGAAGTGTCTTATAAGACTTGTTGCAGCCCAGAACAGACAGGCGAAACCAAGTATTATGCTTACAAATTTTGCGAAAAATTCAGGGTTTGCAGTAAGCAGAATGCCGATTACAATATTTGCAATAGTCAAAAGGTCAAATGACATGCGGTATTTTTTAAAAAAGTTTTTCATTTTCATGATCTCCCTTTGTATAGTGTTTTGTATATCTATATTGTACGCTATATACTGGGAATTGTCAATTGAAAAACAGGTGAAAAATCATTATTGTTAAGCTACATGGTTTAAGTTTATGATAATTTCTTTTTTGCAGGGCTTTGCGGTCGCCCTGCACCTTCGCATGCATATTTTTTGCTTTGGGATAATGATTTAACAGTAAAGGAAAAATCAGTTTATTTCAGCTGATTCATTTTCATACGGGTATTCCGGTTCCTCCGGATTTTCAGGGATTACTTCGTCAGCAACTTCATCTTCAGCGGCTTCTTCGATGAATTCGCTGTTTTCAGCTTCTGTATCTTTCATAGTTGCTTCGCACTGTTCAGGTATGTATTTCGGAACAAAAATCCACTGATTTGTATTCGTATTACTGCATACTTCATAGTACTGCTGATTTTCAGTTTCCATACTTGGATACACCATGTAATCCGGAATTACATAAGTATGACCGTTTTCAGGTGTTACAACGGCACATTTCTCTAAGTAGCTGTTATGGCAGTAGTATGTATTTCCTGTTGAAAGTTCCTTAAGTTTTAAAAAGTTTTCCGGATCTTCATCCCGAAATGTTATAGCAATGCCGTAGTCAGTATCGGCATCAAAAATATACCTTGTACCTGTACTTTCATCAATCATGCATCTTATATTATACTCAGTGTAACCGTCAGCAGTAATGTAATTACTGGAATGCACAGAGCTTTCCAGTAATAAAGCCGCAACGGAAATAAACGTTACAAGAACGCCTCCCAGCAGACCGGCTGCAATTACTTTTCTGTATCTGAATAATTTTGGTTTTCTTATTTTTCTGCGGTTTTTTCTTTTCCCGCTTTCTGAACTGGGTATGGACTGCTGCTGAAATTCATAGTTTTCATATTTTGCAAGATTGTTCGGTTCAGAAACCACAGTGTGATTAAAAGTATTCTGGCCGGGGTAAATTTCCTGAATTTCTCTGCTGTCTTCCGGTTTCAGAAGACTTATCGGCTTCCGTTCCCTGATTTTTTTCCCTCCTGAAATTTTCCCTGAGCTGTCCTTCAGAAGTTCATCAAGTGATATGTTAAAGTGTTCACTTATAAATATAAGTTTGTCTATTTCCGGATACCCCCTGCCGCGTTCCCATTTGGAAACCGACTGACGTGAAACACCGAGCAGTTCGGCAAATGCTTCCTGCGATATGCCGTTTTCCTGCCTTATCTGCTGAAGCTTTGATGCAAATGCCATATAAAAATCTCCTTTCAGATATTGTTATTTTCTTTTTTATATGATATCATATTTCTATTGGCATTACAATAAACTTAAAGTATACATGGCGATTTTTTCAGAAAAATATTTTTTACTGTAAAAATTATACCTGCAACTTTAAGTTTACATACAAGGGAGGGCTCATGTCTGAAAAAAATTTTAATAAGGATAATAAAAGAAATTATGGATATAGGCAGAAGAATGAAATATGATGACATAAGTGCATTCGCAGCCAGTTCATCATACTTTTTTATTCTTTCATTTATTCCGCTTACCATGCTTCTCATGTCTCTTCTGCACTATACAAATATCTCAAAGGGACAGCTTGTAAATATGATATCCGGCATTATCCCCTCAGGTATGAAGGATTTTTTCTCCGGAATAATTGACGAGGTGTACGGAAAATCCGCTGCTACAGTCTCACTCTCGGCACTTGTTACGCTCTGGACTTCAGGCAAAGGGTTTATGGCACTCAAGACCGGAATGCAGGCGGCGATACATGCTGACAAAAAGAAAGGTTATGTGTTTCTCAGATTTCTCGGGGCGGTTGACGCTGTGGTTTTTCTTTTTATGATAGTCCTGGCTCTTGCCCTTGGTGTATGCGGTCAGATGATAGAGGATTTTATCGGAAGCAGAATAGATTTCAGAATTGATTTCTGGAATACGCTGCTGAGTTTCCGAAAAGTAATTATGCTTTCCGTATTCATAGCGATTTTCTCATTTTCGTACAGATTTATTCCAGAATGGAAACAAAGCCCGGTTTTTAAAACCAAAAAGGTGAAGTTTATGGATATGCTCCCGGGAGCAGCAGTAAGTGCAGTAGGCTGGCATCTTTATTCAGCACTGTTTTCTCTTTATCTTAAGTATTCACCGGGGTTTGAAAACATGTACGGAAGTCTTACAGTCATCATAGGCATCATGCTCTGGTTCTACGGATGTATGTATCTTGTCCTTCTCGGACTTGAGATAAATGTGTGGTATATTGAGAAAGTGAAGAAAAAATAAAATACGTATATTATCCGGTTACAGTGAACGTCAGATTCATTTTGGTGTTCACTATAATATATAATCTATTGATTTTAACAAAAAACTAATAAATTTTTCGTAACAACAATGAAATATTGACAATTTGGTGCGAAAGTGTTACAATAAAGTCAGGATATTTTTACTTGCTGAAGTTGTACAGAGAGGAACATTGCATTATCTTCGGTCTGGCAGATGATGTACAGACAGGATTGTATAAGGATAATACGGAGGAAAAAGATGAGAATTAAAAATATAGTTACAGGATTGTCGGTTTTGGTTATTTCCGCATGCCTGTGCAGCTGCGGTTCATCAGAAAAAATACCGGAGGTACATATTTCGTTCTGGAGCAGTGAGCAGAACTATGAATTTGTCGAACAGGCTGTGGAGAATTTCAAATACGAACACAAAGATGAGGTGAATCTGAACTATACGATAAGTGTTGAGGGAGAGGATACCTGCAAGGATGTTGTAGTTTCAAACATAGATAAAGCAGCGGATATATTTTTCTTTGCTGATAACCAGACTAGTGAACTTATAAGAGCAGGTGCACTTCTCGAAAATACTCTTGATTCTGAAACGGTAATAAAAAATTCCGGCGGTTCGGATTCTGCTGTTTCAAAGGTAGTTACAAGAGACGGAAAAGTATATGCATATCCTTTTTCAGCCGGAAACGGTTATTTTCTCTATTATAACAAAAAATACTTTTCCGGTGATGATATAAAATCGCTTGATACCATGTTGAAAAAAGCCGTAGACAACGGTAAAAAAATTACAATGAATCTGACGAGCGGCTGGTATCTGTACTCTTTCTTCAGAGGAGCAGGACTTGAACTTTCATGTGCAGAGGATTCCTCCGGAAATATATGCAACTGGAATGCAACCGACACGAAGATTAAAGGTACTGATGTTACCGAAAGTCTTCTCAGCCTTGCGGCCAGTGATGGATTTGTTTCGCTTGAAGACGACGAGTTTGTGGAAGGCGTTAAGGACGGAACGATAATAGCAGGTGTAAACGGTTTGTGGAACTCAAAAGCAATAAAAGAAGCCTGGGGAGATGACTTTGGTGCAGCAAAGCTTCCGGAATACTATGTTTCGGGAGATTCAGTTCAGATGTACAGTTTTTCGGGATACAAGCTTCTTGGCATAAACTCACACACTGAAAATCCTGAATGGTGTATGAAAATTGCCTCATACCTTACAAGTGAAGAGAACCAGCTTATGCATTTTGAGAAAACCGGTGAGTGTCCGGTGAATCAGAAGGTCGCAAATTCTGAGATTGTACAGAACGCTCCTGAGATTGTTGCACTTATGGAGCAGTCGCCGTTCAGTGATCCCCAGAATATTGCCGATCCGTTCTGGTTAGCTTCAAACAGATTTGGAATTACGATAGTAGGAAAGAATTCGAGTAACAGAGATTTACAGGAACTGCTTGACGAGATTACAGAACAGATTACAGCCCCTGTTTCTGAAGGCAACTGATAAAGAAGGCGTGGTTTGATGAGAAGGGAACCGGTAAAAAAACGAAAAAGACGAAAAAGGCTGGATAACCAGCGGCGTTCCAACATTATATTGTGGCTTACCTGTGTAACAATGCTGACTGCCATAGCTGGAATGCTTTACCTTGGTGTCAGTCAGAAGATAATTTCATCCAAGTATAACGATATTGTAAAAACAGATCTTGCAAAAAAAGAATGCATGAGCAGAATAAGCGAGGGACTTTATCACCATCAGGCTCTGATTTTTCAGTATATTATTTCCGGAGACCGGTCAGAAGACGGGTACAATCTGAAGGAAGAATCAGAAGATGTGCGGGACGGTGTTCTGAGTAACCTTGATAAGTTCGGAGAAATGGTGCTGGGACAGGAATATGAATCGTACTACTACGGTATATATTCCGAACTGAAAGGGTACTTTACAAACATAGACAATGTTCTTTACTTTATTGAAAACGGTGATGAAGAGACTGCCTACTACTACATGAATTCATCGCTCAACAGCTATATATCAAAGGTAAACAGCAGGATTGAAGAGTTTGAAAAACTCATTTCAGAGGATATGGCTGAACTGGACAGGCAGATGGACCGAAGAACTTACAGGTCGGAAAGAGGTATTGTCCTGATTCTGGCACAGGTAATTATTCTGTCGGTTTTCTCTATGGTAACCTGTTCAAAAATTTCAAATCAGATTATCAGTGAGGACGCACTGACCTGTGTAAACAACTATGAAAAGATGCAGAAGTACTGTGCCAAGCTTGCTGCACAGGGAAAGTTTTCGGATTATTCCTGTGTTTTCTGCAATATCAGAGACTTTAAGATGTTTAACAACACGTTTGGTGACAAAGCGGGAGACCATATACTTGTTGAGTATGCTTCTCAGATAGATATGTTTTTAAAACGTGATGAACGCATTGCGAGAAACGGAGGAGACAATTTTATTGTCATTGTTCAGAGCGAACGTGTCAGTCTGTTTCTCTCATATATTAAACAGATTGAGGTAACTGTTGCTCATGGCGGTGAGCAAAATATTGTTCCTGTGGAAAGTTACTGCGGCATATGTGATATACAGAGGGAAGACACTCCGGGAGCTGTATTCAGTTCATGCAATCTTGCACTGAAGACGGCACGTGCCGGAGGAAATTCTAACTTTGTCTGGTACGAGAGAAAGATGTACGATGATATGAAAAACCGCAAGGAGATTCTTACTCAGTGCCAGAAAGGTATGAGGAAAAACGAGTTTGTTGTATTTTATCAGCCGAAGGTAAATATGTCTGACAACATTCTGTGCGGATGTGAGGCACTTGTACGCTGGCAGCATAACGAAGAACTTATACCTCCTTACAGATTTATTCCTGTGCTGGAAGAAGAGGGCATGATTGTTGAGCTTGACTTCTATGTGTTTGAAAGAGTATGCAGGGATATTAAGGAATGGCTTGATAAGGGGATTACGCCTGTAAGAGTTTCAGTAAACTTTTCAAAACTGCATCTTAAGGACAGCAGTTTTGCTGATAAGATACTGGCTGTTATTGAAACTTATTCTGTTGATACCAGATACATAGAGATAGAACTTACAGAATCTTCAGCCTATGATGATTTTCCGGCACTTACAGAGTTTGTTGACAAGATGAAAAAGAACAGTATCTTTACGTCTATGGATGACTTTGGAACAGGATATTCATCACTTTCCATGCTTAAGGACCTTAATGTGGACGTAATAAAAATCGACAAATCATTTATTGATGATATCGAAAAAGGTGATATTACACATGAAAAGATGATTGAAAATGTAGTACATATGATACTGGACCTTAACCGTGAAGTCATATGTGAGGGCGTTGAAACAAGCGGACAGGCGGATTTTCTCAAGAGTATACAGTGCAGTGTTGCACAGGGATATCTCTATGACAAACCTCTCGACCATGATGAGTTTGAAAAGCGTCTGATAAACCCGGAATATGACAGCAGGTGAAAATGCCGAACTTAAAACGTTTGGCATTTTTTCATTTTAATGAAAAAAAACACTGAATTTACATTGACAAAATCTACAGATTTGATATAATTATATTGTGTGTTTAATCATATATAGTGAACGAAAAGATTTTTTTCGTTCACTGGTGCCGATATGCACGGAGTGACCGTAGGGAACGGATGTGCAGGGCAATAAAAATAAATTAATTATAGTGAAAGTCAAATTTATTTTGATGTTCAATATAAATAACGATCGGAGGATTATACGGTTGGCTTTAAATAAATATGAAGAAAAAATGATTGGTGTTCTCTCAGGAACACTCGGTGGTGTTCAGGCGGCTTTTTCATACCAGAAGGATGATGCTGAACACAAACTCGATATTCTGTATGCAAAGCAGAGTCCGGGCGGAAACTATCTTACAGCATCTACACTCGGACTTGTAAACAGAACTACAGGATACACTGACTCAAACACAGGCAAGGATATCCGTGCAGAGATAATTATGTCCTCATACGGCGGACATGATATGGCCGGAAAGATTCTTTCAACAGCAGGTATCGGCATTTACGAAACTGATATCCGTTACGGATACGGTACAGTACTTAAGGGTGTAATGGAAATCTACTACCCTAAATCAGACATGAAGCATCTTTTCCTTATGCTTCCGCCTCCGTTATGGAAGAAGAGTTTTGGTGTAACCGATGCCGGTGACAGCATCATTACATTCCTCTATGCTCTCCCTATCTCACAGGCTGAGTGCGATTACATGTCACAGAACGGAATTGATGAACTTCAGAACCGTTTTGTTGAAAAGAACATAGACATGTTTGATTTTGAAAGAAAATCAATTTTTTAAATTTTTTATAAAAGGAGTCCTATTTAATTATGCAGTGGCGTGGATTGAATGACCTCAGAGAGCAGTATCTCTCTTTTTTTGAAAGCAAGATGCACACAAGAATGGCAAGTGCCCCGCTTATTCCTCAGGGTGACAACAGCCTTCTTCTTATAAACTCAGGTATGGCACCTCTCAAGAAGTTCTTTCTCGGACAGGCAGTTCCTCCGAACAAGAGAGTGACTACATGTCAGAAGTGTATCAGAACACCGGATATTGAGAGTGTAGGTAAGACATCAAGGCATGGTACATACTTCGAGATGCTCGGTAACTTCTCATTCGGCGATTACTTCAAGAGCGAAGCTATCGAATGGGCATGGGAATTCCTTACAAAGGTTCTTGAGATTCCGGCTGAAAAGCTCTGGATAACAGTATTTGAAAGTGATGACGAAGCTGAACAGATCTGGATGAACAAGATTGGCATTCCTAAGGAAAAAATCGTTCGTCTGGGCAAGAAGGACAACTTCTGGGAACACGGTTCAGGTCCGTGCGGTCCGTGTTCTGAAATTCACTTCGACAGAGGTGAGGCTTATGGTCCTTTTGAAAATTTTGAACAGGCAAGCGATTGTGACAGAATCATCGAGATCTGGAACCTTGTATTCAGCCAGTTTGATTCAGACGGAAACGGTCACTATGAAGAAATGAAAAACAAGAACATCGACACAGGTATGGGTCTTGAAAGACTCGCATGTGTAATGCAGGGCGTTGACAATATCTTTGAAGTTGATACTGTTCAGAATATAATGAAGCACATCTGCAGGATTGCAGGTGTTGAATATCACACAGATGACAAGTCTGATGTTTCACTTCGTGTAATTACTGACCATATCAGAAGTACAACATTCATGGTGGGTGACGGTGTAATGCCTTCGAACGAAGGAAGAGGCTACGTTCTCAGAAGACTTCTCCGCCGTGCAGCACGTCACGGAAGACTTCTCGGAATCAAGGATACTTTCCTTTATCAGGTTTGTGAAACAGTTATTCAGGAAAATGAAAATGCTTATCCTGAACTCCGTGAAAAGGCAGAATACATCAAGAAAATCATAAAGAACGAAGAAGAAAACTTTGCGAAGACAGTTGACAACGGTCTTGAGCTTCTTAACAAATATATCGAAGAATCAAAGAACGGAGTGCTTTCAGGCGACAATGCCTTCAAGCTCAGTGATACATACGGTTTCCCTATAGATCTTACACTCGAAATTGCTGAAGAAAAGGGCCTCAGGATTGATATGGACAGATACAGGGAACTTGTTCTTGAACAGAGAAACAAGGCAAAGGCTGACCATGCTGCAAAGGCAAGCTCATCGTGGGCTGACAACAGCATAAAGATCAATGCTGAAAAGACAGTATTCACAGGCTATACAGATTCTGAAAATGAAGCTTCAGTTCTTGCTGTTTACAGCGGTACGGAAGAAAAGGAAAGTGCCGGCGAAGGCGAAAGCGTTGTTATCGTTCTTGACAGAACTCCTTTCTACGCTGAAAGCGGCGGACAGGTAAGTGATACAGGTACAATCTCAGGCGATGCTGTAATCTCAGTTGACTCAGTTATGAAGACAGAGGACGGACACTTCCTCCACATCGGTACAGTTGACAGAGGTACAGTAAAGAAGGGCGACAGAGTAACAGCTAAGATTGAACTGGCAAGAAGACAGGCTACTATGAAGAACCATACTTCTGCACATATTCTTCAGGCAGCTCTCAGAGAACTTCTCGGTGACCATGTTCACCAGGCTGGTCAGCTCGTTGGTCCTGACAGATGCCGTTTCGACTTCTCACACTTCAGTGCACTCACACCTGAGGAAATCAAAGCAGTTGAAACCAGAGTCAATGAAATCATTCTCGCATCAGTTCCTGTTGAAACAAACGAAATGCCTATTGAAGAGGCAAGAAAGCTTGGGGCTATGGCTCTGTTCGGAGAAAAATACGGCGACATCGTAAGAGTAGTCAAGGCTGGAAACTTCAGTGTTGAATTCTGCGGCGGTACTCACGTTGACAATACATCAAAGATTGGTCTTTTCAAGATTGTTTCAGAAAACTCAGTTGCAGCCGGTGTAAGACGTATCGAAGCTGTAACAGGCTCAGGTGTTCTTGACCTTCTCAACGAAAACCTTGCAGTTATCAATGAAGCGGCTGCTATACTCAAGGCACCGAATGCTGCCGAACTCACCACAAAGTGTACTCAGGTTATGAATGACTACAAGGTGCTTGAAAAGGAACTTCAGAGTGTAAGTGAAGAAAATGCAATGATGAAAATCAGCTCATTTGCTGACAGTGCATTTGATTTTAACGGTGTAAGCGTAATTGCTGCACGCATTGACGGAGTTAAGAATGACGTTCTCAGAACAATGGGCGACAAGCTCCGTGACAAGTCCGAAGATACTGTCGCAGTTCTCGCATGTGTAAATGACGGAAGCGGTGTGTTCTCAGTATCATGCGGTAAGGGTGCTGTTGCAAAGGGTGCTCATGCAGGTAAGATAGCAAAGGAAATTTCTGCTCTTACAGGCGGTAAGGGCGGCGGACGTCCTGACAGCGCTATGGCCGGAATCGGCGATATTGCAAAGACAGATGCGGCTATGGCGGAAATTAAGAACGTACTTGGTGCATTTATAAAATAATATACAATAACATGACTATCCCTCTTCGTTTTTACGGAGAGGGTGGTGTCGTATTTAAGAGAGGAAGAAAAATATGGATTGTTTATTCTGCAAAATTATAAACGGAGAAATTCCAAGCAATAAGGTATATGAAGATGATATGGTATATGCATTTCATGATATCTCACCGATAGCACCTGTTCATTTTCTTGTTATTCCAAAGCAGCACATCTCAGGTGCAGCTGCGGTAACACCTGAAAATTCAGCGTTTATTGCACATATTTTTGAAGTAATCGCAAAGGTTACTAAGGAAATGGGCCTTGAAGGAGGATACAGAGTAATAACAAACAACGGTGATGATGCAGGCCAGACAGTTAAGCACCTTCACTTCCATGTTATAGGCGGTAAGCAGCTTGGCTGGAGCGCAGCTCAGGGGGACTGATTATGTCTGAAAAATACACACTTAATGTTGCGGGACTTACAAGAGAACTGACAAGATATCCGGTAAATGACAAGCTTGACATAGCTGCATTTATCATGTTCTCAGATGTTGAACTTACTGTAAAATGCGCAGAGGAACTTCTTAAGAAGGTTTCAGACTTTGATGTTATTCTCACATCCGAAGCCAAGGGCATTCCGCTCGCATACGAGATGGCACGTCAGTCGGGCAAACCTTATGTTGTTGCAAGAAAATCCGTAAAGGTTTATATGACCAATCCAATCAGTGTAAATGTTAAATCAATCACAACCAAGGACGAGCAGATGCTTCACCTTGGTGATGAGAAGGCAGCTGTTTTACGCGGGAAAAAAGTACTTGTTGTTGATGATGTAATCAGTACAGGTGAATCACTTTCCGCAATGGAAAGACTTATTGAAAAGGCAGAGGGAATACACGTTCAGAGCTGTGCTGTGCTTGCTGAAGGCGATGCTGCCGACAGAACAGATATAGTATTTCTTGAAAAGCTTCCGCTGTTTTTCAAATAAATTCCGGAGGAACAGCGCCTGATGAAGCGAAAGATGATCTATGCAGGCGTGTCATGGACTGCCGGTATGTTTCTGGCTTCAGTTTTTCCGGCGGATTTGCAGATACCGGCAGTTCTTTTTCTTATGCTGGTGTCTGCGTTTTTCTTCCTGAAAGCAGGCAGAAAATTTTCTTATTGTGCTCTCAGCTTTATTTTTCTGCTGGCAGGAATGACTGTCTATACGCTGAACAGCGCCTTCAGATATGACAGGATAAGAAGTTTTGCCGGACAGGAGATAACATTTTCCGGGAAAGTAACTGAGATAAATGACTGTGGAAATGACAAAACCCGTTATCGTCTCAGGGGAAAAATAAATTCTGAAACAAAGGCAGATATAATCTGTTTTTGCAGTACAATGGACTGTGATTATTCGGATACAGTCAGTTTTATCTGTACACCATCGGAGTTTGAGAATACATTTCTTTTTAAAACCAGAGATTACTATGAGTCTGACGGATGTTTCATCCAGACAAACAGCATATCTGATATAAAAATAAAAGAAAACAAATCCTTCAGCCTTCTGAGACTTATTTACAGATACCGTGAGTATACGGAAAGAAAAATCCGTAAAATACTGCCGGGTGAAGAGGGAGCACTTATAACAGCTATGCTTCTCGGTGACAAGAGCGGTCTTTCGGATTCTTCTGAAAAGGTGCTTTACAGATGCGGCACAGGTCATATGATGGCTGTTTCAGGTATGCATCTTGTTCTTGTAATAAATATTCTTTCTTCATTTCTTGAAAAGACAAAGCTTTCCGGTGTAAGAAAATTTCTGGTTACAGAACTGGCGATAATACTCTTTGTATTGTTTTCCGGTATGTCAGTTTCGGTAATAAGGGCAGCTCTTATGATGACTCTTATATGCAGTGCCGGTTTATTCGGAAGAAAGACTGACCCCCTGAACTCGCTGTGCATAGCTGTATTTTTACTGCTTTTGTATGCACCGTATCTGATAAAAAACTCATCTTTTCTTATGTCAGTGGCCGGTACATACGGGGCGTCTGTACTTTCTCCGTATCTTACTTCCGAAACAGATGAATCAGATTTATTCGGAAAAGCAAAGAAAAGAATAACAGGAATATTCAGCATATCATTGTGTGTTTTCCCGTTTACAGTTATGTTTTTTGATGAAGTTTCACTTCTGTCACCTGTTTCGGATATACTGCTTATTCCGCTCTGCACATTTTCACTGATTTGTGGTCTTGTATCTGCACTTGCAGGAATGACTGATGTTATAGCCTGGCCGTTTCTCATGGCAGGCGGGCTTTCATCAAAGCTTGTACTGAAAATCTCTTCATTTATGGCCGGACTCAGTATTTCATCTGTATCGGTAAGAAAAGGGTTTGTACCTGTACTTACTCTTTTTCTTGCAGGGTTTGTAATTTTTACATCGCAGAAATACAGGGAAAAGAAGCATGTTTTCATTTCTCTGGTGATTTCAGCAGCAGTATTTTTTTCATCTTCACTTATTTATGAGATTATGAACAGAGATATACTCACCGTTTACCATGTCGGAGATTCAAAATCTTCTGCAGTTGCTGTTTCAATGAACGGAAAAACGGATATAATTGATATTACCGGAAATGCGAAAAGTTCGCAGTATGTTTCAAGACTTACGGATGTCTGCGGCATAAGAAAGATAGAATCTGTTTCATTTATGAAGAATCCGTATCAGAGTATGGCGGCTTTTTCAGAAAGACTTATTCTAAGCGATGTTTCGCATGTGTATGTGCCGGAAGGGACGTATACAGACTACGGAACCGGAATATGCGGCTGTGAGCCGGAGTGTTTTAAAAACGGAAAAGCTGAGCTTAAAAGAGAAAATTATACCATTTTTGCTTCGGAAGAGGGAGAGGTTATGATTGATTACTGCGGCAGTACCGTAAAGTGTTCAGTAACGGAAACGGAAACTGCTGAAGGATGTTTTACACAGAATAATATCGCTGTAAGACAGTCAGCTTCAGGAAAGACAAAAGTTTATGAACTGAATTGAGGTGAATCATGAGTACAGTTACACCGGCTGATTTTGAAAAAGAGATAAAGTCAGCAGTTTTGAAAAATATTTACTATATTTACGGTAAGGATTCAGGAAGAGTATCATCACTTTCTGAACTTGTACGCAGAAAATATCTCGGGAAAAACTATACTGCATCGGATTACAGCAGGATTGACGGAAAATCCTTCAGTGTAAGTGAGTTCTGTGATACGGCAGAAGTATATCCGATGTTTACTGACTATAATTTCATAGAGGTAAATGATCTTAACGCAGAGGAACTTAATGCAGAAGAACTTAAGCTTCTTATGAAGACCATGGATGCAATACCTGAGCAGACTGTTATTCTGGTATCCATTACCGGGTTTGACGTTAAAGCAGGCAAAAAAACACCGGGTGCAAAAAATAAAAAGCTTATTGATGCAGCTGCAAAGTATGGAACGGTAACTGAAGCGGACCTTAGAAAACCCTCTGAGATGTACAGGATGATTATGGAACTTGCTTCTTCCTTCGGTTCGTCAATTAACCGTCAGAATGCAGAAAAGCTGGCAGCTTTGTGCCTTGGCGACACTCTCAGAGTTGAAAATGAAATTCACAAACTTTCCTCATTTGCATATGGTGAAGAAATTACTGAGAGTATGATAGATGAGATGGTATCGGCAGGGATAGATACAACTGCATTCGCTCTTGCAGCTGCAGTAACATCATTCAACGCGCCGCTGGCACTTAAGATTCTCGATGATTTGTTTATGCAGAGAGCAGAGGGCGTTATGATTGTTTCAGCTCTGTCATCGGCATTTATCGATCTTTACAGGGCAAGTGCCGCCATGTCAGCCGGTGTCCGTGAAAATGATGTTGCGGCACATTTTGGTTATAAGGGGCGTGAGTTTGTTGTCAGAAATGCATTCAGAGATGCCAGAAGAACAAACACAAAACACCTGAGAAAATGTCTGGCTATACTGGAAGAGGCAGATCTGAGCTGCAAATCCACCCGTCTTGACCAGAGAACATTAATCGAAAAATCAATAGTACAGATGCTTGCATCAGGAAGCAGGGAGTGAAAAGTTTGCTTAAAGTTGAGCAGGCGATAGTGGTAGAGGGAAAGTACGATAAGATAAAACTTGAATCGATAATCGATGCAACTATCGTTGTAACAAATGGTTATGGAATTTTCAAAGACAGGGAAAAACTTGAACTGATAAGATTCTATGCCAGAAAAAAAGGGATAATTATTCTTACCGATTCTGACGGAGCAGGATTTAAGATAAGGGGTTTTTTAAAGGGTTCTGTACCGGAAGGAAGCATAAAAAATGTGTACATTCCGGATATATTCGGTAAGGAAAAAAGAAAGGTTAAGCCATCTGCTGAGGGAAAACTCGGAGTTGAGGGTATAAAGAAAGAGCTTATTGTAGAAGCTTTCCGAAAGGCAGGAATAAACTTCGTTTCTGAAGAAGGTGCTGAAAAGACAGAAAGAAATCCTGTTACCAGGACAGACATATATGAAGCCGGGCTTACCGGAACACCGGACAGTTCGGAAAAGAGAAAAAAACTGCTGAAAAAACTCGGACTTCCTGAGAGACTGTCAACTTCGGGAATGCTGGAGGCACTCAATACCATGATGTCAGCAGAAGAATTTTACGAGATGATGAACAAAGAAAAGGAGAATAATTAATGGTATTTTCAAGTATTACGTTTTTATACTTTTTTCTTCCGGCAGTAATTATTCTGTATCTGCTTTCACCGAAAAAAGCGGGAAACATTATACTTCTTGTAGCCGGACTGCTGTTTTATGCCTGGGGAGAACCGGCATATCTGTGGGTAATGATAGCTTCATCGCTTGTGGACTATGCAGCCGGCATATATATAGACAGGTCTGATAAAAAAGGACACAGGAGACTTGCACTTATAATATCAATGTGTGTTGACCTGGGCTTTCTGTTTGTTTTCAAGTACAGCGGATTTGCAGTAAATGTATTTAATTCAGTTTTCGGAACAAATTTTGACGCACCGGATCTGCCGCTTCCTATCGGAATATCATTCTATACCTTCCAGAGTATGTCATATACTATAGACATTTATCTTGGCAAGGTTAAGGTTCAGAAAAATTTTATCAACTATCTGACATATGTGTCTCTCTTTCCTCAGCTTGTTGCCGGACCTATTGTACGGTATGAAGAGGTCGCAGCAGAGATTGAAAACAGATCTTCAAATGTTGATAACTTCGGCGAGGGTGCAGGAATATTTATAAAGGGTCTGGCCAAGAAAGTTCTTCTGGCGAACAATATAGGAATGCTCTGGACTCAGGTAAAAGCTATGGATTACAGTCAGATATCCGTGCTTACAGCATGGCTCGGTATTCTTGCATTTACGTTTCAGATTTACTTTGACTTTTCCGGTTACTCTGATATGGCAAGAGGACTTGGAAGAATATTCGGATTTAATTTCCCGATAAACTTCGACCACCCGTATCAGTCACGGAGTATCTCTGAGTTCTGGAGAAGATGGCATATAACACTGGGCTCATGGTTCCGCACTTATGTATATATTCCGCTTGGCGGAAACCGTAAAGGTAAATTCAGAACATACAGAAACCTTGCAATAGTATGGATTCTTACAGGTTTCTGGCACGGAGCAAGCTTCAACTTTATTTTCTGGGGAATGTTCTACGGAATTCTGATTATCATTGAAAGACTTGGATTCTCACGTGTTCTGGAAAAGCTTCCTCCTGTAATCAGCAGGGCGTATACTTTTTTTATGGTTGTAACAGGCTGGGTTATGTTTGATATTGACACCATGCCTGATGTTTTAAGATATCTTAAGGCTATGTTTGCAGGCAACGGACTGGCTGACAGCCTTGCACTGTACCAGCTTTCTTCATTCGGCGTTATTTTTGTTCTGTGCATATTTGCCTCAACAGATATCTGGTCGAGAATAACCAGCGTTCTGTCAGTCAGTGTAAGAACCAGAAAAATATACGCTTATACTGCTCCGGCTGTGATGCTGTTTCTGCTTCTGCTAAGTACATGCTATCTTGTGGATGCTACATATAATCCGTTCCTTTACTTCAGATTTTAACAGGGGGTGTATCGGTTGAAAAATATTCAGAGCAGAATAACCGCAATAGTATTTTTACTGACACTGATACTTCTGCCGGTTATGACAATATTTTCTAAAAAGGAAAGCTTTTCTTCTGTTGAGAACAGAACACTTCAGAAAAGGCCTTCATTTTCAATTGACAGCTGGTTTGACAAATCATTTATGAAAGAGTCCGAATCTTATTTGTCTGACCATTTTACAGGAAGGATAAAATGGATAGACGCAAAGATAAATACTGAACTTCTGACCGGCAAAAAAGAAATAAACGGAATTTATATTACTGACGAAAGACTGATAGAGAAAATTCCGGAACCTGATTATGAAGCAATTGACAAATCACTTGATGCAATAAATACTCTTGCTTCTTCAGTTACAACACCGGTTTATGTAATGATAGCCCCGACTTCTGCCGGCATTTATACGGATACTCTTCCGAAAAATGCACCGCAGCTTGATCAGAAACAGGTAATTGATTATATCTACAAAAACCTGAATACCGGTGTTTCAGCGATAGATGTCTATGATATTCTCAATGCTTCAAGAGAAGACTATATTTATTACAGAACTGATCATCACTGGACATCACTCGGTGCATACTATGCGTACAGCACGGCAATTTCAAAACTTGGATTTTCGACAGTACCTTACAGCAGATATGATGTTGAACATGCAAGCCGTGATTTCCTTGGGACATATTATTCCAAAACTCTGTATGACAAAATACAGCCTGATACGATAGATATCTACTCCAGCCGTGACGGCAGCAGTGTTGTCTCATGTACGGTTTCAAACAGCATAGAGGAAAAGGTATATGACAGTATTTATTTCAGGGAATTTCTCGAAGTAAAAGACAAATACAGCACATATCTCGGGACCAACCAGCCGTGCGTAAAGATAAAAACAAATATTCAGAGTGACAAAAAGATTCTTATATTCAAGGACTCATATGCAAATTCATTTGTCCCGTTCCTGACTCAGCATTACAGCGAAATAACAGTCCTTGACATGCGTTACATCAACAACTTCCGCGACTACGCCGTTCCTGAAGACTACACCCACATCCTCTTCCTCTACAACGCCACAACCTTCAGCTCCGACGACAACATCAAAAAAATTGCCTACTGATTCCGTGGTGTGCAAAGGTGCAGCGAAGGTGCGCGAAGGTGCAGGGCGACCGCAAAGCCCTGCAAAAGACAAAAAAATCCCGGAAACTTTAATCTTGTTTCCGGGATTTTTATTCACATTTAAGAAAATTTTCTGTCAGACACCATAAGTCTCACGATAAGCAATCATCTTATCCAGATATTCCTTACCTTCAATAACCCCATCCCTAATCGCCTGAATAATATCATTTATAGTAACAATAGAATAAACATCTATTCCAAACTCTTCCTTAACCTCCTGCACAGCAGAAAGTTCACCCTTACCCTTTTCCATTCTGTCAACAGAAATAACCATAGCAGCAATATCAACCTCAGCAGCATTTTTCAGAACAGGAATTACCTGTCTTATCGCTGTACCTGCAGTAATAACATCCTCGATGATAACAACCTTTTCACCGTCAGTAAGCTGCTTTCCTACAATAACTCCGCCTTCGCCATGATCCTTTGCTTCCTTTCTGTCAAAGCAGTAATTAACATCAAGACCATACTTGTTGAAAAGAGCAACGCTGCAGCTTACTGCAAGAGGAATACCCTTGTATGCAGGTCCGAAAAGTGTATCAGCTTCTATTCCGTTTTCCTTTATGCATTCAGCGTAGAACTCACCAAGCTTCGCAAGCTGTTTACCTGTCCTGTAGTTGCCTGTGTTTACAAAGTAAGGGGCTTTTCTGCCGCTTTTTAAAGTGAAGTCCCCAAAGGTAAGAACACCACACTCTGTCATGAATTTTATAAAGTCATTTTTGTAGCTCATTTTACTATTCCTCCGATATAAAAAATATAAAAAGTCTGTACTATAAATTATATCATACGGTTTCAATCTAATCAACCACTTTTTTCATTTTGCAAAACCGCCAAAAAACAGGCTTGATATATATGCGGATTAAACAATTTTATTTGATTTGCATTATTCCATTTGAAGATTTTGCATAGAAATCTTGATTTTAAAAAACTAATATGCTATAATTGTAAATGATGATATTGTGAAAATCAATATTGTATTTTATTTGCACCTGGATTTTTTACTTGACAAAAGTATTGTACATATGTCTGGAAAACGCGAGGAAAATTATGGCTGATTAAGCTTGTTCCAATTAAAAAACTCTGTTTTTCATTAAATTAATACAATATTTATGTTAAATAGCAAAAGTATTGTTGAATTTATTGTGCAACATTTTTTAAGAATATTTAAAAATATACTATACATTTTATGCTGCATGATGTATAATAATATTAAGCTTATTTATAAGTTTTTGTTGAGTTTTATCCACGCAAGATTTGATGCTGTTTTAAAACAGCAATAAAATTCAGAGCTCAGTTCAGATAAGTATATGCATAAAGCATATTATGAAGCTGAAAGAATATTTTTTATATGGAGGGTGTTTAGAAGTGTCAAGAAAAATCAGAAAAGCAGTCGCAAGCACATTAGCACTGGCTATGATGGCAGGAAACGCAGGCATTATGCCTGTATTACAGAACGCAGTTGTTATTCAGGCAGCTACTTCATTTGTACAGCCAGTCGGTGAATCAAATGTTCCTGGCGGCATCAAGGGACTTAATATTGATGCTGGTAAGTATGAAGTTAAAGCCGGAGATGAATTCAGCCTTAAGGTTAAGATTACAGATAATGCTGAAGGTTTCAATTCGCTTTTAACAATGCTTGAGTTCGACAACGATGTATTCGAAATTGGCGGACATGTAGCAGGTGATGAGGACGATCCTGAAAATGAAGATTCAGATATCTACAACAGTGCTTTCGAATTTAACCTTGAAGGCAAGGATACTGCCAAGTCAAAGTTAATCACACTTATGAGTTCAAGCAGCAACGTTAAGGGTGATGTAGTGTTCTTCACACTGAAGGTTAAGGTTAAGGAAGGCGTTAAGGACGGTTTCTATGAGATACCATTTGATATAATCGGTGACGGTGCTGATAATGCAAAGGTTAACCGTATCGTAACAGAGAATGGCGAGAGAGTACCGATTGTTCTTAATCCTACATACCTCGGTGCCATAGTTAAGGTTGGAAATCCAACAGAAACAGAGCCAACAACAGAGCCAACAGTACAGCCGACAGCAACCCCTACAACACAGCCGACTACACCTGGACAGACAGAGACACTTACAGGTAAGGTTGCTGATGCTTCGGGCAAGAACGGCGAAACAATCAAGACAACACTTACAGTTTCAGGTGCATCTGTTGCCGGTATCCAGACAGCTCTTGACTTTGACTCATCAGCTCTTGAACTTACAGGTGCGTCAGCTTCAGGCTGGACAGTTGAAGTAAACGGAAGCGAGATTGCAGCTGTTGCAGAACCATATCAGGATAACTCAACTGCAGCAATTACACTCGAATTCAAGGCGAAGAAGGAAGGCTCACACAAGGTTGGCGTTAAGTCACTTACAGGTGCTTCAAAGGAGAGCGAAAAGGAATACAACGGTACAGGTACAGCAGGTACTATAACAGTAAGTGCTGCTTCTGTAACTCCTTCAGATCCTCCTTCAGTTGGAGAGGCAGTAGTAATCGAACTTGGTGAAGCAACACTCAAGGACAACGATGACGGATCAAAGACAGCAACAGTACCGATTTACGCAAAGAATATAGGAAACGGTATCTCAACAGTACAGTTTAACTATGATATGGATTCCAGCTTTACAGTAGACAGGGTGAACAAGGGCGACTTCGAATGCCAGTGGACACCGGGTACTGAAAGCAAAACACTCCAGTTCCTCACAGGAGACGGCTGCAATATTCCTAAGGAAGGTGTAATCGGTAAGATTAAGATTACAATTCCTGCAGGTACAGCTGACGGAACATATCCGATTAAGATATCCGGATTTGAAGGCTCAACATATGATGTGGCAGCTGACAGACAGATTCCGCTTGAGGATAAGGATTTTTCAGGAGTAGACGGCGTTATCGTTATCGGTAATGGCGGTGCGGTTACTCCGACAGAGGAACCGACAAAGGATCCAACAAGCGTTCCGACAACAGATCCAACAGCTCCGACAGATCCGACAAGTGTTCCGACAACAGATCCGACTATTGAACCAACAGAGACACCAGGAGGTTCTATTGATCAGCCAGGCGGTGAGTCAAATGTACCTGGCGGTATCAAGGCACTTAAGATTGATGCTGGTACATACAAGGTTAATGCCGGAGATGAATTCAAGCTTAAGGTTAAGATTACAGATAACGCTGAAG
>JAUNJJ010000042.1:20814-28616 GCA_030533325.1 Oscillospiraceae bacterium | reverse complement strand
CGCACACGAGGATATCACTGCTGCCGGCCTTTCCGCTACCGCCTATGCACGGAAGTTTACCGCCGATAAATGCAGAGATGTCTATGCCCTGGGTGTGGAGTATCTGTGTTATCATTGAGGTTGTGGTTGTTTTTCCGTGTGTTCCTGATACACAGACTGCATTTTCATACCAGCTTGTAACTATGCCGAGAAGTTCACTTCTTTCAAGTACCGGTACTCCGCTTTCCTTGGAAGCGATAAGTTCCGGGTTGTCTGCCATGATGGCTGCTGTGTGGACTATGAGGTCAGCGCCTTCGATATTTTCGGCACGCTGACCGAGGAATACGGGGATGCCCATCTTTCTTACTGCGTCGAGGGTTTCGGTTTCGTTGTTGTCAGAGCCTGTAAGGTAGTAGCCTTTTGCGTGAAGTATCTGTGCCAGAGGGTACATACCTGAGCCGCCTATGCCGATAAAATGAATATGTTTCTTTCCGTCCAGTATACTTTCTTTCATTTGAATCATTCCTTTTTATAGTTATAGTTTTTATTTGTCGCCTTCACCTGAGAGCATAATCCATGCTTTCATAATGATAATCATTGTTTTTGAGTCTTTTATTGTGCCGTCCATGACCATTTTCAGAGCCTCTTCAAAGGGGATTCTGACTACGTCAAGGAATTCGTCCTCATCGAGATTCTGACTGCTGAAGGAAAGGCCTCTGGCAAGGTACATATGAATTATCTCTGTTGTATAGGCAGGTATCGGATAAATCTCGCCGAGATATTCTATATTTTCGGCTGCTGCTCCTGTTTCTTCAAGCAGTTCACGTTTTCCGGCTTCAAAATGATCCTCCCCCGGACCGTTAAGCTTTCCTGCAGGTACTTCAAGTGTTGCTTCACCCAGCGGGTAACGGTACTGCTTAACCATTAGTATTTCGTTGTTTTCTGTGAGCGGCAGTACACATACACCGCCGTGGTGAACAACAAATTCTCTTACAGCTTCGCTGTTGTCCTCAAGGATAACAGTGTCTTTTTTAATTTTAAATATTTTTCCGTCGTAAACCACGCTGCTGTCTTTTGTTTTTTCATCAAGATGCATTTTTATTCCTCCTTCGGCAGTTCAATATCTATGCTGCCGTCTTTGACTATTACCATGGATGCTGTTTTGTCATCAGGTGCTATTTCAAGGGCAAGTTTGCTGAGGTTTTCTGACTTTCCGGATATGTATGCGCGGCAGATAAGATGAATCAGTGTATATAAAAGGATTATCAGAAATGCAGCAGCTGAAATCTTTATTCCGGTTTCAAGGCCGTATGTTACGTAGCTGAATTTGATATCACTTTCCCCTTCCGGAACAACCACTGCCATAAATCCGTTATCAACCTTTTCGATATCGGTTTTAACGCCGTTTACATAAGCTGTAAATCCCTTGTCAAAAGGTACGCTGAAGAATACCAGTGATTTTCTGTCTGTTTTTATTCTGGCAGTGAATCCGTTTGTTGAGGTAATGAACTCGCTGCAGGAAGAATTTCTGCGTTTTTCACAGTCGGAAAGATATGTTTCCTTTGTAAGCAGTGAATCGGATATGTCGGCTTTTTCGAGTATATCCGAATATTTTTCCGCCTGTTCCTCAGTTAGCAGAACAGAGTGCATAAGCGCATTTGATTTTTTCTTTTCTGATATTTTCCCGAGCTGTTCCTCTGTTATATATGTATCATATGTAAATCCCATCGGTACATATTCGGTATTTTCGTATACTTCAAAATGGTCGCCGTCGGATATTTTACTGAATGCAGGCATATCAGGGGCGGAGTTTTCATCGTCCTTTGCGCTGAAATAATATTTTACTGACAAAAGCCCTCTCAGTGCGTAGTGTGATGTATCGGCACGGGAGGCAACGTCCCGGGTTATTCCTGCCAGGTTGTAAAATTCCATAATCGAAGATGAAACCGTGCTGTTGAAGCATCTCATTGAAGGATATCCCCAGAAAACGGGATAGTTGTCACAGTTCTCAGAAATATCTGTTCTGAAAAATTCTTCGTCATCGCTGATTACGGAAGCAGAAGTGTCATTTATTGAAGCAGCGATATATTTTTCAGGATACGGTCCGTCATAGATGCCGAAGTAAAATACTGCTGCAGTGGAGACAAATGACGCTGCCACTGTAAACACAATTCCCTTGCGGATATATTTTTTTCTGTTTTTCCGGCAGCTGAAAATATATCCTGCGATTATGAGAAATGCTGCCGTTATTCCGAGTGAGATGTACAGGTACACCTTGTACTTTCCGAATGCAGCCCATGTTACAGTGTCCTCTTCCTTTGCTGGAAGGAATGAAATTATGAGAACAGCCATAAGGAAAAGAGTACATGCCCGGAATCCCGGAACAGGATTTATGTCCGTACGTTCAAAAATCTGTGCTGTAACCATAGCCATAATCAGCACAGGCATATAGAACCATCTTGCATAGTACTCCGAGTTGAACATGTAGAACATTGAGTTCAGAACCGGTATAAAGGCACAGAGCACGCAGAACTTTATGAGGCGTGACTGCCATTTGTCAGGTTTTGCTCTGACAAATGAAATTACTCCGGCCATTGAAAACATCGGGAGATATCCGGCTATTGAGGACCACTTTGAGGTGCCGTCACTGAAAAGATTCGGTCTTGCCGGGGAATCAGGAATCATAAAGAAACTCTGTATTATTCTCCAGATGCGCGTGCGGTCAGAATAAGCCAGCATATCCATTCCAAGGAGATGTTTTGATACTCTGAAGTTTCCGAGAACTGAAAGAGCGGACGGAAGAAGGATGAATGCCGCTGCTGCTGTACCGAGGAGTGCTTCGAAAAACAGTGAGAAGAACTTTTTCGGGGTTACCCTGAAGTCACGGCAGCGTGAACGCAGCAGGAAGTATACTATGAGAAATACAGCCTGCCCTGCAAAGAAAAAGTAGTTTGTTACTGCCATAAGAGCAACAGTCAGGGCGAATATCCCTCTCCGGTTTTTTGTTATATGCTCCTCCATGGCAATAAGCATAAGAGGAAACAGTGCTGTTACATCATGAAAATGATTGAAAAATATGTTGTACGCCTGAAATCCTGAAAAGGCATAAAGAAAGCATCCGATTACAGCTGAACTGTCTCGCTTTACAAATCTTTTTATATAGGCATACGAAGTAAGTGCCGCCACAGCATATTTGAGTGAAAGTACCATTGGAACTGAAAACAGCACCAGACTTTCCGGAATCAGCAGCATAAGCCAGAAAAACGGACTTCCCAGCAGGTAAAATGAATAGGTTGATATAAAGTCGGAACCGAGGTCTGTGTGCCAGTCCCACATTATATTTCCGTTTCTGACGGATTCGTGTATATGTTTGATAAACGGAAGCTGCTGTGAATTAAAGTCGCCGTAGTACGTCATATATCCCTTATTGTATATCACAACAGGGAGCACAATAAGGAAAAACATGCAGAAGGCGGACAGGAATACTTTAAGATATGAATTTTTTTGTTTTATCATAGCTGTTTCTCCGTAAAAAGTATGAACAGTAAACTGCTTAGCTTCATATAATATTATTATAGCGCGAACGGGAAAATTTATTTAAGAGAAACTGTATTTACAAACAAGTCTTTTCCGATAACGTCTATAAATGCAAATGAAGGTGCAAGACCGTCACGCGGACATGAGCAGCTTCCCGGATTAATCACGTAAACCCCGTTGTCATATGAACACAGACGTTCGTGTGTGTGACCGAAAAGGACTATATTGCAGTTGTTTGCTTCTGCCTCTTCAAGTATCATATCTCTTGAAAAACCTACAGCGTGTTTGTGTCCGTGGGCAGCAAATATACGATGGCCGGAATCAACCGGTATAACAAGTGAATCAGGAAGATCCGGATCGTGGTCACAGTTTCCTCTCAGACAGAAAAACTCTTTTTCCGGATATTTTTTCCGGAGCATGCTGACGCCCCCTTCGCTGTCACCCAGATGTATATACATGCTTGCATCAGGCTGCATCTCCATTATTTTCTGAAGAGGACCAAACTGGCCGTGGGAATCTGACATAATTATAATTCTCTTTTCTATTTTCATTACTGAAATTCTCCTTTCGTGTTATCAGAAGTAATGGTCAGGATAAACCCTAACCTATAAATTATACCATGAATGCTTTAAAAATACAATAAAATACGGAGGTATTATTTATGGATGCAAAATTTAATAATTCAAATGTGGAAGCACTTCTTAAGATTGCCGCTGGCAAGCTGAATATGAATCCTGAGGTACTTAGAAAACAGCTTGAAGAGGGAAAATTTGATGAGGCTCTGAAGAATATGAATCAGAATGATGCAGCAAAGTTTCAGAAGGTAATAAAAAATCCCTCTGCTCTGAAAAATATGATGACCAACAGTCAGGCAAAGGATATGTACAGGAAAATAACCGGAAAAGATCCGGAATAAACTTTTGGAGTGTGAACTGCGATGGAGAATATTGCGGAAAAACTGCAGTCTCTGCTGTCGGATGAAGAGGGGGTAAAGCAGCTCCAGTCGCTTTATGATATACTCTCGGGAGAAAAGAAAGAAACCGGCTCTGAGGATGAGAAAGGAGATGCCGAAGCCTGCTGTTCAGATGAAGATATGCCTGACTTCGACTTCGGCGCTTTACTTAAACTTCAGAGTCTGTTTAATTCTGAAAATACGGAGAACAAGGACACGGCACTGCTGCTTGCACTTAAGCCGCACCTTAGTGAGGAAAGGCAGACAAGAGTTGACAGGGCGGTAAAAATTCTGAATATTATTAATATGCTGTCTGTTCTTAAGGAGAGCGGGCTGATAAATGAACTTATCTGATGAAAGGCCATGAGAGAAATGACTGATATGAATAACCAGGGTATTCAGGGAACGCTGAACAGTGTATCTGAAAAACTTAACTCTCTTATAAATTCGCCCGGCTCGGGGCTAAACGCCGATACTCTTCTTATACTTCTTCTGATTATTTCACTTTATAAAAGCAGGGAAAATGCCGGCCTTATAATTGCTCTTGGCTATATAATGCTATAAACTGTATATAAAACAGTGAATTTTTTTCTGCGTTAAAAGAATATTAATATTTTATACATAAAAATTTAATAAATATATTCATTTTTCATTATATAATTAATTATATATATTATCTGACAAACCGAAAGGAATGAAAAAATAAATGAACGAAAATCAGAATGAAAGAAAGAGTATTAATCTCTCAAAGGAAACAAGTGAAAAGCCGCGTGTAAGAGAAGCATATCCTGTATATAACCACAATGTAAACCAGCAGGAGCTCGAACGCAGTGAATACAGAAATTCACCTTCATATCAGTCCTCTCCTCAGCCTCAGAATTATATGGAAGATCCTAAGCCGGCGGTAAACAGATATTCTTCTCCTCAGCCACAGCCTTATCAGAATAATGCAAATCAGGCAGGAAATGATGATCTGAGCCGTTACTATAACTATGCCGATCCTAATCCGCCGCAGCCGGATATTCCTCCTGTTGCACCTTCACCTGCTAATCCGCCTGTTCAGCAGAGACCGGTACAGCAGCCTGCATACAATGAACACCAGGGCCTTAAACACTGCAAATACTGCGGAGAGCATATACCGGAAGATGCGGTAGTCTGCACCCACTGCGGAAGACAGGTTGAGATGCTTAAAAGGGAAGGAACCAATCCGCCGGCAAGGAGCGGACAGTATACAGCACCGGTAATGGTTACCCCGGACAGTGACAAGAGCAAGTCAACAGCTATAATTCTTGCAGCTCTCGGATTTTTCATGTGCGGCGGGATTCACAGATTCTATCTCGGCAAGCCAATCTCAGGACTTTTATATCTTTTCACCGGCGGTTTATGCTGCGTTGGTACGATAATTGATATCATCAGACTTGCAAGCGGCACTTTCAGAGACGGTGCCGGAAGAATTGTAAACAAACAGTAAATATCAGGGTGTTATAATCCTTTAAAAACAGAAATGCAGTTTCTCACAAATCTGAGAAACTGCATTTTCTGTTTTTCATGTATAGGAGTATCATTTCTCTGTCGGATTGTTTACCGTTCCGATAAAGAACGGAGAACCGTTTCTGTCAGAGATGTAGTAAAGGAAAGGTCTGTTTGCATTAAAGGTAAACGGAGGCGGGTCAGTTGGATTTACCTGTCTGATGCTGGTGTATGCTGCCGCATCACAGCCGTTTTCATTAACGTCAATTACAGCTTCATGTGTGATTTCCTTAATGCGTGGATCGATATAAGTGTTTTTATCAGGATTTATAAGTGGTGCTATATCTGTATACCTGAAAATTCTTTCCACTCCCAGAGCTTCTGCAACAGGGATAAGGTCGAATTTTGATGATGCTGAAAACTTTGGAATCAATAAAGTAACATTATATGTTGTACCTTCATTGTTAGTGAATATGCTGTTCATGATTTCCGGACTGGAAAGAAGAGAATCCACACTTGAATTTTCGGTCGGAAGGATAAAGTTCATTTTATAATTGTCCTGAAAATCTCTTGAATATTTTACATAACTGTCAGTTTCGTATATTTTTGCGTGTAAATTGTCTTTCATGAAAGTACAGTTTATTTTGTTTTCACCGTTATAAAATATTCCGTCTCCGGTATTTGTAAAAGTTTCGTACCAGCGTTCCCTGAAGGTAACTGTATTGATTATTCTGAGTAAATCGTCAATATCAGGCTTTATTTCAGGTCTGAATTTTCCGGATGTGTTCTGATATATCCAGTCGGAAATTTTACTGCATTCATCTGCACTGGACAAATCACTGGAGAAGGATGAGGCGTAATAATAATCAGTGAGATTTTTTAAAGTGTCCTCCTCACAGATGTACTTGTTGCTTACCCATAAGGAATTTGATATTCTGCAGTATTTGCTGAAATCATCAAAGTAAAGCGAGGTGAACATATCGTGGTTTATTTTTCTGAGTTCTTCCTTATCATTCACATCAAGAAATTCAAGAAGTTCATCAAGTGACTGGCCGTCACAGCATTCTGCAAGCATGGAGAATGCCATATAGATACTCAGAGGAGAATAAATTCTGTTGCTTCCTCCGTTCTGATCCTCAGCCGAAAGAATATCATCGGAATATTCTGCGGCAAAGTTAAAAAATCCTGACTGAACTTCAGTTCCCGGAGGACGCCGGTAAATATCAGAAAGTTTCGGAGCAGCCAGACTCTCCACATTTACAGTTTTGTCCTCTACAATTCTGTTTTTCATAAGAATCAGGTCGAGGATATTTACATTTCCGTCTCCGCTAAGGTCGGCTGCAAGCATTGAAATGCCGTTTTCAAAATTCTTCTGGCCGATAATATACTTTATCTGACCTGTAATATCGGCAGCTCCTACTTTTCCATCATTGTTTATATCACCTGAAAGAACAAAACTGTTTCCGTTTTTCTCCGAAAAATATTCGGCATATGTATTTTCATTTCCGACAATGGTGATATCCGGATTCATTTTTAATATTGCTTCTGTTTTGTCCGGAACCATAACTGCTTCGAGTTTCTGGCAGCCATCAAAGGCAAGTGAATTAATTCTGAAAAGATTCTCAGGCAGTACAAGGTATTTTGTGTTTTCACTTGATATCCGGTTAATCTCTGCAATAACCTGACCCTCTATTTCTGACGGAACGGCAATAAGTTCCCTGTCGGAAGTGATATTTGCCTCTTTTACTGATGAAAGACTTTTATCATTCATAAGCTGGCTGTATTCGGAATAATCCACACTCAGAGTCATGCCTTCACAGCTGTACTCATTTCCGTAAGCCAGAGACGATACGCCGTTAAACGA
>JAUNJJ010000042.1:0-20714 GCA_030533325.1 Oscillospiraceae bacterium | reverse complement strand
ACCGGCTGCAAGTATAAGTGATGTAATAAGTGCTGTTGTTTTTTTGAATTTCATATGTATACCTCTCTGATTTTTATATTTGTTAAGCATCAGAACCTGTCCGTACATATTTAACAGGGAAAAAGATCATATTAATCTCTCATTTTGTTTTTGTGGTTATACCATCATTTCTCTGTCGGATTGTTTACCGTTCCGATAAAGAGCGGAGTGCCGTTCGTGTCAGAGATGTAGTACATGAAAGGTCTGTTTGCGTTGAAGGTGTATACAGGATAATCAGGTGCGGGAGCTTCTTCTGTCATGCATATCATAGTATACGCAGCGGCTTCGCATCCTGTTTCTGCAACATCAATCACAGCTTCATGGGTGATTCCGTTGACGTATGTGTCAGAGAGACCATTCTTATCAGGATTAAGAAGTGGTGTTATATCTGCATTATGGAATATTTTCTCTACTCCTAAAGTTTCAGCAACAGGAATAAGGTCGAATTTTGATGATGATGAGAACTTTGGAACTGATGCAGTAACCATGTGAATTTCACCGCTGCTGCTGAAAATGCTGTCCATTGTTTCAGGATTGGAAAGTAATGAATTTACATCTGTGTTTTCGGCAGGAAGGACAAAGTTCATAACATATCCGTCCAGAAAATCCTTTGAATATTTTACAAAGGTTTCTGTTTCAGTTATCCTTCCTTCTGAAAATCCTTTCATAAAAGTGCAGTTTATCTCATCATTGCCGTTGTAAAATGTACCTTCTGCCGTTGTGTCAAAGATTTTGTCCCAGTTCTCTTTGAAGGTAACTGTATTTATTATTTTAAGTACATTGTCCGGTGAAGGCAATATCTGCGGTCTGAACTTTCCGGAAGTGTTCTGGTATATCCATTCGGATATTTCACTGCAGTCTGTTCCGCTGCTAAGATCGCGTGAGAAAGATGCAGTATAATAGTAATCAGCAAGATTCTTTAAAACACCTTCCTCGCAGGTATATCTACGGTCCACCCATATTGAATTTGTCATTCTGCAGTATCTTTTAAATTCATCAAAGTAGAGCGAAGTGAACATATCGTGGTTTATTTTTCTGAGTTCTTCCTTGTCATTTACATCAAGGAATCCGAGAAGTTCATCAAGCGACTGACCATCACAGCATTCTGCCAGCACTGAAAATGCCATATAGATGCTTAGCGGAGAATAAATTCTGTTGCTTCCTCCGTTCTGGTCTTCAGCTGAAAGAATATCATCGGAATATTCCGCAGCAAAGTTTAAAAATCCTGACTGGACTTCAGGTTCCGGAGCACTGCGGACAATGCCCGGCAGATACGGTTCTGCAAGACTCTGTATGCTGACGGTATTGTCTTCCAGAATTTTATTCTTAAGACGCATAAGATCAATAATATTTATGTTTCCGTCACCGTTAAGATCAGCTGCAAGTCTGGAAATTCCGTTTTCAAAATCCTTCTGTCCGATAAGGTATTTTATCTGACTGACAATGTCTGAAGCACCTGTTTTGCCGTCATTGTTTATATCCCCTGAAAGTACAAATTCATTTCCGTTTTTCTCTGCGTAAAATTCGGCATATGTATTTTCATTTCCCACAACAGTGATATCCGGACTTATTTTCATTATTTCATCTGTTTTGTCCGGAATCAGAACTGCTTCGAGTTTCCGGCAGTTTTCAAAGGCGTTATGGTTTATTTTGATAAGATTTTCAGGCAGTACAAGGTATTTTGTGCTTTCACTTGATATTCGGTTAATCTCTGCAATAACCTGACCTTCTATTTCTGACGGGACAGCAATAAGCTCACTGTCGGAAGTGATATTTGCCTCTCTTAATGATGAAAGACTTTCATCATTCATAAGCCTGCTGTATACGGAATAATCCACACTCAGAGTCATTCCTTCACAGCTGTACTCATTTCCGTAAGCCAGAGACGATACGCCGTTAAACGAACCGGCTGCAAGTATAAGTGATGTAATAAGTGCTGTTGTTTTTTTGAATTTCATAGATATTCCCCCCCTTAGCTTTATACTGGTTCAGCTTCAAGACCTGAGGCTATGAGATCTTCTATTTTAAGAAGTTTTTCCTCAGCGTTAAGAAGCTCATCAATCGTGTATTCTGTTTCAGCTTTGAAAACATAGTCCCCCTTTTTCAGAAAGTCAAAATAATCGTATCCGTAGATTATTACGTCATAGACATATACAGTGTATGAATCCGGACTGATTATCTTATAGTCGCCTGATTCCCCGTGATAAATTCTGAATGAATCTTCTGAAACCGGTGATTTTCTTTCTATGCAGAAAATCTTGTCTGTATATCCCGGAACAAGTTGCAGTTCTGTTTTAAAAGGTTCTGCTTCTTCCGGAGATTCAGTTTCCTGAACCGGTTCTGTTTCAGAAAATGCAGTTGTTTCCAGAGATTCGGTTGTTTCAGAATATTCGGTAACATCAGGTTCGGTCTGAATTTCGTTGTTTTCAGAATAAGCAGGTTCTGTTTCCGGTATTTCCGGTTCATATATATTTATAACCATTTCTTTTGTCACAGGCTGCTGCAGTGTTTCGGATGATTCTGAAATTTCAGATTTTTCAGTTTCCAGAACTGTTGTTTCTGAAACAGAAGTTGTAAGTGAAGCTGTCTGTTCAGCTTTTTCAGAGTTAAAAACTGTTTCGTATGTAATCTGAGTAACAGGAGAGAGGTCGGCTTCCCGACTGTTTCTGCTGATTAGTGATGTTCTGCCTGCGTATGCAATTACAGACACAGGTAAAACAAGTGCGGCAGCTGCTGCGGTGCATTTTACCAAGATATTTCTCACGTTTGTACTTTTGTGTATAACTTCTGCTGTATCCGAATCTGACATTATACTTTTTTCTATCTTTTTAAAGTTGTCAGGGGATGCGTTCCGGCATTCAGACCTTATCTGATTTAAAATGTCTTTTTCAGTCATTGTTGTATTCGCCTCCGGATAAGTTTGAGAGTTTCTTTATAGCGTTGCTGTATTTCCAGCGGACTGTACCGCAGGGTTTTCCGGTTATCTTTGATATTTCCTCATGAGAAAATCCGTGAGCATACAGCATTACTATTTCACGCTCTTTTTCGTTTAGGTGACTGAGCATATTTTCAAGCATAATTGAATTGCTTATTCTTTCCCTGAAGTCGTCGGAACATATATTTTCATCAAGTTCTGCAATCCGGTTCTGCTTTTTTATGTACGTCAGCGATATATTTCTTGCAATCTTCATTATCCAGGCCTTTGGACTGTCCTGCCTGTATTTTGCGGCATTTTTCCATACTGCAATAAAGGTGTCATGAACTATATCCTCTGCATCACTGAACGATTTTGTATACATCAGGGCAAGACCGAATACACTGTCCTTCATTTTTATGTAAAGGGTTCCGAGTGCATCCATGTCCTCCTCACCTGTCCGTCGGATCAAATCGTTAAGAGTTTCTTTCTCTATAGAAATCACCTCGTCTGAAAGCTTTCATATATTATAACATTTCTGATGGGGGAAATGTTGGAGTTTAAATTTAACTTTGGGGAATATTACATAATTATGTGTCGGAATATGTGCGAGTTACACAAATAACTCCCCCACCGGCTATTTGAAATTCAATATCCGGTGGGGGAGTGTAAAACAAAAAAAGGCTGCGTAAAACGCAGCCTTTTGTATGAAGTAATATAAAATTACTTGATTTCGATTGTAGCACCAGCAGCTTCGAGCTTAGCCTTGATGTCTTCAGCGTCAGCCTTTGAAGCGCCTTCCTTAACGTTCTTTGGAAGTCCTTCAACGAATTCCTTAGATTCCTTAAGGCCAAGACCCATAACGTCCTTGATAGCCTTGATAACGTTCATCTTGCTGTCACCGAATGATGTCATTACAACGTCAAATTCAGTCTTTTCAGCAGCACCAGCAGCAGCGCCGCCAGCAGCAGGAGCAGCAGCTACAGCAGCTGTTACACCAAATTCTTCCTGAATAGCGTCTACTAATTCAGCGAGCTCTAATACTGTAAGAGCCTTGATATCTTCAATAAATTTCATTGTCTTTTCTGAAGCCATGATAATATTCTCCTTTAAATAAATTTTTAAAAAATGTTATGCAGCAATAAGATTAAGCTGCTTCTCCGTCCTTTTCAGATACTGCCTTAAGCAGAGCAGCGAGCTTCTGAATAGGACCCTGGAGTGAACCAACGAGCTGAGCGAGAAGTACGTCTCTTGATGGAATCTTTGAGAGAGCCATAACGCCTGCTTCGTCGTAGATTTCTTCGCCGATGAAACCAGCCTTAACGCTGAATTTGCCTTCTGAATCACCTGCAAACTTACCGAGGATTCTTGCTGGAGCTGTCTGATCCTCTGCTGAGAGAGCGATAGCAGTTGTACCTTCAAGTACGTTTTCGAGACCTGAGATACCAGCTTCCTTAAGAGCAAAACGAAGAATTGAGTTCTTTTCAACGAAGTAAGTAACACCAGCTTCACGAAGTTCCTTACGGAGCTTTGTGTCTTCTTCAACTGTGATACCCTTGTAGTCAACGATAACACCAGCACATGAATTCTTGAGAAGTTCTGCAACTTCTGTAACTCTGGCCTTCTTACCTGCTAAAATCTGTTCACTTGCCATGAATTTCACCTCCGGAAGATATGATATCGTACCTAAGAGAGGGCAATAAAAAACCTTTCTCATCTGAAAAAACGAGAAAGGTGAAATCACATATTAATGTAATAATGATCGCCACATTCCTCGGCTGGACTTACGGTTTAACCACCAGCTGTCTTTAGAATACGATGTATTAATGGGCACAACACCCACAACGTTTTATATTATACTACAGAAAATTCTGTTTGTCAATAGTTTTTTTAAAATTATTTCTGGTTATATTTCTTAAGAAGCTGGTGAATCTTTTCGTGCGGATCGATAACCTTGCTTATTGAGATATCGTGGTTTATAGCTGCAATAAAGTATGCGATATACTTTGAAACGTCAACCTCCATGAACCATTCTCTCTTAAGAAGTTCCGGTGTTCTGTATGTGAGGTTTGTTCCGAGGATACCGTTGATATAGCCTTCTTCATAAGCCTTGTCGAACTTTTCGAGACCGTCTGTGAAGAGACCATATGTTGCATATGCGTAAATCTTGTTGGCTTTCTTTTCCTTGAGTTCGTATGCAAGATCAAGAACAGACTGACCTGATGAAATAATATCATCGGCAACGAAAATGTCCATTCCTTCAACTGACTTACCAAGGTACTCGTGAGCTACGATAGGGTTTCTGCCGTTTTCGATTCTTGAGTAGTCGCGTCTCTTGTAGAACATACCGAGTTCAACACCGAGAACGGAAGCGTAGTACATGTTTCTGTTAAGAGCACCTTCATCAGGGCTTACAATCATGAAGTTGTCCTTTGTGATGTGGAGATTATCAATTCTTTTGAACATTGTCTTGAGAACCTGATATGTAGGCATTACATTATCAAATCCCATAAGAGGAATAGCATTGTGTACTCTCGGATCGTGTGCGTCAAATGTTACGATGTTTGAAACACCCATACTCTGGAGTTCCTGAAGTGCCCATGCACAGTCGAGTGATTCACGGTAGTTTCTTCTGTGCTGTCTTCCGCCGTAAAGAATAGGCATGATTACGTTTATTCTGTGTGCCTTGCCGCTTGCAGCCTGGATGATTCTCTTGAGATCCTGGTAGTGATCATCAGGAGACATGGAGTTTTCCTGTCCGAACATCTTGTATTTGCAGCTGTAGTTGTTTACGTCAACTATAATAAAGAGATCATTACCGCGTACTGTTGATTTTATAAGGCCTTTTCCGTCACCTGATGCAAAACGCGGACACTGACTTTCGATGAGGAATGAATCCTTGTTTTCACCGCCCTGCTTAGCCCATTCAACGAGGTAGCTGTTAATCTTGTCTCCAAGTTCTGTAGCACCGTTCATAGCAATGAGTCCGAGCGGAGCAACTCTTGTTTCAGGATTGAAGATTACCTCGTTTGCAGAATTCATTGACATTTAACCATATCCTTTCAAAGTGAAAATAAAAAATTGCAGCTGATAAAAGCATTATAGTAAAAGTATATCATTACTTGCTGTATCTTGTCAATTATCGTATTCTTATAAAATATCAGGAAAAAAGTGCGTATTATCGTCGAAAAATATAATAGCAGCAAAGTATTGTTTTATCCGGCTGTAATCAGGTCACTTATACCGTCCAGGGTTTTCTGACCTATTCCTGCAACACTGCAGAGCTCGTCCGTGCTTTTGAAACCACCGTTTTTTTCACGGTATTCTATGATATTCTGTGCTTTTTTCTCACCTATACCTTTAAGTGTCATAAGAAGATTCAGATCTGCTGTGTTTATATTAATAAGTGTGCTGTCGTCTTCCGAAGCCTTTTCTGATATCTGTGTGCATTCTGAAAAAATAGTTGTTTCAGCGGAATCAGCTGAAATTTTTTCAGTTTCAGAAATTATGCTGTCGCATAAGGTATAAGCTGCTGTAACCGGAATATTTACAAGTTTTTCGCGTACCGGTTCCGTTTCTTTTCCGGCAGGTATTTCACGGTATATCATAATGACTGCAAGCAGGGAGGCAAGTATGCAGCACAGGGTATAGTAAATCCGGTTTTCTTTTTTCATTTTTCTCACTCCTGTATTTTTTAGCAATATAAATATATTCTACACTATTTTATCATAAATGTAAATAGATTACATAAAAATAAAGCTGTTCCGGGCATAAAATCTCCGGATATATGAATTGTGCTGTGTAATTCATGAAAAAAATATGAAAATTTGTTATTGACTTTAAAATAAATATATGTTAGAATATAAGTACCTCTTTGTGAGGTGTATTTTTTTGCTCTTTTGCAGAAAATCGCGTTCACATTCAGAGGGAGGCCGGGTAACCTGAGATACAGGTTACGAAGAAGAAGATAAATTCATTCAGGAGGTGCCGACACGTGAGAGTTAAGGTAACATTAGCTTGTACAGAATGCAAGCAGCGTAACTACGCAACAAAGAAGAACAAGAAAAATGACCCTGACAGAATTGAAATGAACAAGCATTGCAAATTCTGCAGAAAGCATACTCTGCACAGGGAAACAAAGTAATACCGGAGGTTTGCTCTATGGCAAAGGAAGATGTAAAATCTGAAAAGAAAAAGGATAAAACTCCGGCAAAATCTTCTGCCAAAAACCAGAAGAAGCAGCCAAACAAGGTTGCTAAATATTTCAAAGATCTTAAGAGTGAATTCAAGAAGGTTGTATGGCCTACTAAGAAACAGGTTGTCAACAACACACTGGTAGTTATTGTGTTTGTTCTGATTATTGGTGTTCTTGTTGGTGCGTTTGATACACTCGGCGGATGGCTTTTGAAGTTAGTATTAAACAAATAAGCAGTACAGGCTATAATGCAGGGAGGTAATTTTTATGTCAGAAGCAGCTAAATGGTATGTTATTCACACTTATTCCGGTTATGAAAACAAAGTAAAACAGAACATTGAAAAAGTTGTTGAAAACAGAAAGCTTCACGACCTGATCCTTGAAGTGAGAGTACCTACAGAGAAGGTAACAGAAATTACTGACGGCAAGACAAAAGAAGTGGAAAGAAAAACATTTCCGGGCTATGTTCTGCTGAAAATGGTATACACTGATGATTCATGGTATATAGTTAAGAATACACGCGGCGTTACAGGTTTCGTAGGTCCTGCATCAGTTCCTACACCTCTTTCTGACAAGGAAGTGGAAGCACTTGGTGTTTCGGCGGAAAGTCAGACAGTTGAAGTTAATATCACAGCCGGAGACAGCGTTCGTATTTCAGGTACTGCAATGGATGGTTTCGTTGGTGTAGTCAAGAAGGTTGATATTGAAAACGGTACTGTAGATGTTCTCGTTTCAATGTTTGGCCGTGAAACTCCGGCAACACTGGGACTTACTCAGGTAGTTAAGCTGGATGATAACTAAGAAGATTAAAAGTAAACGTATTTTTATGACTGAATACAAACAGTCGGAGTGGGAGAGGTAAAATAAGAGTCAATTACCTCGTCGTGACCACATTATGGAGGTGCAAAAAACCATGGCACAGAAAGTCGTTGGCTATATTAAATTACAGATTGCTGCAGGTAAGGCAACACCTGCTCCACCGGTTGGTCCTGCTTTAGGTCAGCACGGTGTTAACATCATGGCTTTTACAAAGGAATTTAACGAAAGAACAAAGAATGACATCGGTCTTATCATCCCTGTTGTAATTACAGTTTATGCTGACCGTACATTCTCATTCATCACAAAGACACCACCGGCAGCTGTTCTTATCAAGAAGGCTTGCGGAATCGAAAGCGGTTCAGGTGTTCCTAACAAGACAAAGGTTGCAAGCATCACTAAGGAACAGATTAAGAAGATTGCTGAAACAAAGATGCCAGACCTTAACGCTGCAAGCATCGAAAGCGCTATGAGCATGATTGCTGGTACAGCTCGTTCAATGGGCGTTACAGTAGTAGACTAATATTCGTTATACATTCAAAATTTTTAGTGAATGTATGTTATCTAATGGTGGGAGGAAACTTTCCGCTAACTGAAACTGCGTTCAAGCGTTTCAGTATTACCACTTTATAGGAGGATAAATAATGAAACACGGCAAGAAATATATTGACAGTGTAAAGACTGTTGAAGCTGATAAATTTTATGATTCTGTAGAAGCTCTTGACTTAGTTTGCAAGAATGCCAAGGCTAAGTTCGATGAGACTGTAGAAGTTCACGTTCGTCTCGGCGTTGACTCAAGACATGCTGACCAGCAGGTTCGTGGTGCTGTTGTACTCCCGAACGGTACTGGTAAGAAGGTAAGAGTCTGTGTATTCTGCAAGGAAGACAAGTACGAAGCTGCTAAGGCTGCTGGTGCTGAATTCGTTGGCGGACAGGATCTTGTGGACAAGATTGTGAAGGAAAACTGGATGGATTTCGACGTAGTAATCGCTTCACCTGATATGATGGGTCTCGTTGGTCGTCTTGGTAAGGTTCTCGGTCCAAGAGGACTTATGCCAAACCCGAAGGCTGGTACAGTTACTCCTGACGTAGCTAAGGCTGTTACAGAAGCTAAGGCTGGTAAGATTGAGTACCGTCTTGACAAGACAAACATCATCCACTGTCCAATCGGCAAGGCTTCATTCGGTGCTGAAAAGCTTGATGCTAACTTCACAACACTTCTTGAAGCTATTGTTAAGGCTAAGCCGGCTGCTGCTAAGGGTACTTACCTCAAGTCATGCGTAGTTACATCTACAATGGGTGTTGGTGTGCCTGTTTCTACAGCTAAGTTTGGTGCATAATTTATCATATTAAGATATAAAAAATCCGGATACCTCAGGGTATCCGGATTTTTTTATAAACCTGTCTGATAAGTGTCTGCAAAGTTCTTCATAGCATTCAGACCAAGGTATGCACAGGAGACCATACCCAGGATTACAACAAGGGTTACTGACAGTCCGAGTATGAAGAAAAATTTTGAATGCCGTTTTTCCTGTTCGGCAAAGAAACGGTCGAAACCTGTGAGGGCTGAATATTCATCTTCTGTCTCAGGGCCTGCATCGCTTTTCTCATGGAGCGGAACGTTTTCTTCTTCAGGGATTATTTCAGGTTCCTTTTCAGGGACATCATCTGTAATTACAGGGGCTGTGTCTTCTTCGCTGAATCCACATATGCTGCCGTATGAAATATAATCAGGTATTTCGTAGCTGAAAGTGCATATATGATGAAAGTTTTTTGAAGAATCTGATACAGGAACTGATAATTTTATTGTTTTTTCCGGTGCCGAAACTGCCTGGGTCTCATTCAGCACTTCTTCAAGTATTTTATCTGCGTCGGCTTTTTTTCTTTTTTTGCCTTTCTTTTTTTCTGCGGATGAGAGCAGGGAATCCAGTTCAGAATCATTTTTATTCATCAGCTTGTTAATGAATTCGTTTGTTTCAGACATTTTATTTATCTCCAGTTTTGTTGTTTCTTTATTTGTATAATCATGATTTTTTTGCTTTGAAAAGAGTACCTACCGGTATGTCTTCAAAAAGATCATAAAGCATTTCAGGATTTTTGCCGTTCATAATTACCATATCTATTCCAGCCTGAGTGGCTATCTTTGCGGCGTTTATCTTTGTTGCCATTCCACCGGTTCCAAGCGATGAGCCAGCACCACCTGCGATATTTTCAATTTTTTCATCAATTTCTTCCACGACAGGAATGAGCTTTGCAGTCTTGTCGGTTCTCGGGTCAGAACTGAAAAGTCCGTCAATATCGGAGAGGATGACGAGAAGATCAGCTTTTGCAAGGTGAGCTACCATAGCTGACAGCGAGTCGTTTTCTCCTATCTCAAGTTCAAGTTCATCGATGGCAACAGTGTCGTTTTCATTTACAATAGGTATAACCCCCATGGAGATGAGTCTTTCGAATGTATTTACTACGTTGTTCTTTTCGAGGATTGTTTTTGTAAGGAGTATCTGTGCAACTGTTATGCCGTATTCATCAAAGAGATTGTCATACATATACATAAGTTCACACTGACCCACAGCAGCACATGCCTGTTTTGACGGAGTATCGGAAGGGCGTGTGCGGAGTCCGAGCTTTCCGACACCAAGTCCGATAGCACCTGATGAAACAATGACAAGCTCCTTTCCGGAATTCTGAAGGTCAGCAAGGACACGGACCAGCGAATTCATTTTTCTGATATTGAGTTTTCCGGTACTGTGTGCAAGTGTTGAAGTACCGAGTTTGATTACTATACGCTTTTTTTCCGAAAGGCGTATCATCTGTATCATTCCTTTCATGGATTAACTACATTTTCAGGTGTGCCGTTTAAAAATGCTCTTACATTGCTGTTTACTATTGAGACAAGTCTTCTTCTTGTTTCAAGCGGCGCCCAGGCTGAGTGGGGAGTTATTATGCAGTTTCTGGCATTGATAAGAGGGCAGTCCGGACGCATAGGTTCGTTTTCAATAACATCAAGACCTGCACCCGCGATTGTGCCTGAGTTTAATGCATCGGCAAGTGCTTTTTCATCAGCTACAGGACCTCTGGAGGTGTTGATTACAATCGCACTTTTCTTCATGAGCGAGAGTCGTTCACTGCTTATGCAGCCTCTTGTCTGTTCAGTAAGCGGACAGTGAAATGTTATTATGTCAGCTTCTGCAAATGCCTCATCGAGGGTTACAGTTCTGTACCTGCAGTTTTCGGGTACTGTTCGTGTATTTACTATTACATTCATTCCGAATGCTTCAGCTATGGAAGCAACTTTTTTTCCTATGCTGCCAAATCCGACTACAGCTATCGTCTTTCCGGCAAGTTCGTATGTTGGAAAAGGGAAGGCTGAAAATGTAGGAGATGTAATCCATTTTCCTTCATCAACAAAGCTGCTGTAAAGAGATACTTTGCTGTAGTGCTGAAGAATGAGGGCAAATGTGTGCTGTGCAACTGCATCAGTAGAGTATGAGCCGGCATTGCACACAGGTATTCCGCGTTTTTTTGCCGCGTTTATATCGATATTGTTAAAACCGGTTGCAAACAGCCCTATGTATTTTATATCCGGGCATGAATCCAGGATATCTTCTGTGATATTAATCTTGTTGCAGAGAACTATATTGCTCTTTCCTATATTCTCCTTAACCTGGTCAGGGCTTGTAAGGGAATGGAAGGTTATATCTCCCTGTGAGAAAATCTCGCTTTCAGAAATATCACCGTTTGAAACTGTTGACCAGTCGAGGACTACGGTTTTATTCATTTGTTTTGTCTCCGTCAGCTGCTGTTTCTGAAATCTCTGCTGTCTCAGTTGTTTCAGCTGTGTTTTCTGATGCCGCAGCGGCTTTCTTTTCAGCGTTTTTCTTTTCGACAGACATAACGACGAATATTGCTATGATGAGAACGAGTTCAAGTACGCCTACTGTATAGCGCCATGCTGTGGTGTCGCTTATGTACAGAAGCAGGGTAGCACCTATTGCGGCTGCACTCATTATCTGGTACTTATAGCCCTGTCTGAAAAACTGAAACAGGAAGAAGATGATGCCGATGGCACAGAAAAGTATGTGTTTGTTCAGTTCGAGTGGGAAAGTGTTCATATTTTTTACCTCTGTTATTTTAAAGTGATTAAATTATTTTTGTTTAGTCGCTTTAGCAGGGCTTTGCGGTCGCCCTGTACCTTCGCCTTGCAGGGCTTTGCGGTCGAGCTCTGCACTCCCTTCGGTCGCCTGCACCTTCGCTTTGCAGGAGCTAAATTTAATTATAGCATAATTGTATAGTTTTTACAAGACTGTTTTGGGAATTATATAAAGTATAAAAACGACAAAATACGGAGGAAATGCGCCAGGAAGGGTAAAAAATATTACAGTTCGGTTTCTGTGAGTTTTGATTTGAGCAGGATGAGGTCTGCTATGTTTGTTGTTCCGTCATCGTTAAAGTCGGTTATATATTCGCCTTCTTCCGTTCCGTAAAAAATTTTCATCATGAGAACAAGGTCGGCTGTGTCAGCACTTCCGTCTCTGTTTATATCAAACGGGTCCGGTTCGGTTTCGGTATGTGATGAATATGCTTTCAGGCAGACATTTCCGAGTGTAACGGAACGGAGCTTTGAAAGAGAGGATGCAAGATTCAGATATTCCGGGTATGTATATGAGTATTTTTTTCCGGTTGTTGTATACCATGTTTTGCCGTCAGCACTTATGTAGCTTGGATCATTTTCTTCATCTGCATAGCTGTTGAAGAGAAAATTGCGTGTGGAGAAAAAGCCGGACGAAACAACTGCTGAGGAGGCCTCCACCGGGATTATATACGGGGACTCGTGATTTGTAAGTTTTACAGCTACGGAAAACTGTTCTCCTTTTCTGATTTTTACCGGTTCATTAAGTGTAACTGTATGAAATCCGCTGTACTTATGAGTACCGGAAACTGATGCAGCAGCTTTTCCGTTTACAGGTGATGGTTTGTTTGAACTGAGTTCCACATCTGTGTAAACTGTAATTTCATATTCTGCATTGTCCTCTGTTGTGTAGAAGGATACTGCAGTAATCGGATCGTCATTTTCCGCTGTAAAGACATTTGCCATGTATCCTGAAAGTGCCTGTTGATTTCCGTCTGCTGAAACAGAAATTGTCCATCCGGTTTCGTCGTACTGATAGTTTGTGGAATAGGTATCTCCCGGAACGCTGAAAAAGCATCCGGCTTCGCAGAGAGTAACATCTTCATATGAAAGCCAGAAGAAACCGCTGTCTCCCCAGTCTTCACCCCAGCTGTTTTTTGCAAGCCATGCACCGTTTTCAGAGGGCTGATATCCTTCTTTGAAGTTTTCCTTAGGATAGTTATCATCCCAGCCAATAAGAATCACTGCGTGATCAACATTCATACTTTCATCCGGGCAGCACTGGGAGAAAGTGTCCGGGTTGTAGAATTCATCTCTGCTGTAGTATGTTGCTGAAACGGCATTTTCATTGTATATGAGTTCCTTGAGAAAATCATCAGAGTGTTTTATATGGCTTGATGTAAGTGCGTGTACATTCCATGCATCGGTCAGCTTATAGTCAGATTCAAATTTTGTATCCGGGTCTAACTCAGATGATGATGCATAAGGAGCCTTTTCTTCATAAACTGAACCTGCCCATCTGCTCAGTGTGGCCGCTGCAATTGTGTTTGTTCCTCCGATGTTAAATATATTTTCTGCAGTACTCAGAAAGGGCTTAACGCCACTGTATGAAAAATATGCCAGGTGCCATTCGGAAAGATCAGGGTTCTGTTCATATCCGTTTTTTATTATCTGCGTTTCAGCTGAATCAGTTGCAGCTATTGCCCAGCAGGTTCCATAGTTTCCCTGTTCTCTTACAGGTGGTATTATTCCTTTGGTGCGAAGGTCAAAACTTTCCGGAAAAAAGTCTGTTTCCGGTTCGGCCTCGTTTACAGCCCGGGTAAGCCCCGGAACTGTGAAAAATGAAGTATCTTCAGATATTTCATTTTCTGTGTAAACATTAGTTTCGTTTATGTATGCCGTTTCATTTGTATATAATGAAAATGCAGCTGTAAGGCATAGAAGAAGCAGTATTTTTTTCATTTGTATCCCTCCCGAAATTATGAATACATTTTACCTTTAAGTATATTATATACTATTTTACCTCTAAATCAATAGTGTTTTTTGTGAAAAAATTATGTTTTTATTTCATCGGAATGATGACTGGCGTACTTAACAAAACAGTCAGATTTCATAATAAAACCGTTGCTTTGCGATTGATATCAGGTTGATAATTGTACATAGTTAATAAAAAATACAATAAACCGATTGTTAATATTGAAAGATTTGTGATTTAGTGATATAATATAAAAGTATTGTTTTTGACTGAATTATTTTTTCATATAGGAGTGGTGTGGATAAATGAAATCTGAAAACAGGCTGCGGATGGTGCTGCCTCCTGCTATACTTGGTGTAATCGTTCTCATGATGATACTGTATTCATTTATCAATTCAAGATTGTCTATGGAAGATACGGCTAATTTTTCTGTGTGTAAAAACGCCAGCGGTATTGCAGAAAATATTAATATATATATGAAATACGGAGCAGACAGTATAAAATCTGCGGCATTTACAGCCTCTGAATCCGATGTTGGCTATGATCCTGAGAGCGAGGAAAACAAGGCTGTTCAGGAACTTCTGAAAAATATTTCGGGAGATACACCTTTTGATTTTATAGAATATATAGGTCCGGACGGAAGAGGTATAACAAGCAGCGGAGCAGCTTTCAGTGCGGATAACCGCGAATATTATTCTGATGCATCAAACGGAAAGTCGGGAATATGGATTGGAAAACATCCGTATATATCCGAAGAAAAATTTTTTATTGACTTTTGTGCTCCGGTAAAGCGTACCGGGATGACAGAGGGATTTATGATTGGTGCGGTAAGCATTGATGATAATATTGCTCCGATTATGCAGTCATCATTTTTCGGAGAGAAAATGGATTCCTTTTTATTCAGCGATGACGGCAGGATAATCGCTTCCACAAAAGATGCGGGAACAGATATTTTTGAGTATTTGCTGTCAGTGGGGGTTAATGAAAAAAAAGTCAGTTCTCTTATAACTACGATCGAAAATTCGCCTTTCAATTCGTTAAGCCTTAAAACTGCTGATGGCGAGGCAATAGCCGGATTTGATAAGATTGACACTACCAACTGGAATATTCTCTTTATTATTCCGGCGGATTCACTTGATTCAGCTCTCAAAGGGTTCAGAAGTGCCGATAAACTTTCAGTTTCGGTAATAATCTCCGCCTTTGGCTGTTATATTCTTTTTATAAGTGTTTCCTCAAGAATGAAAAGTAAAAGGATATCCAATGAAAACAAAAAACTTACATGGCAGAACAAGAGAATCAGTACCGATGCATATACTGATGTTCTTACCGGTCTTAATAACAGAAGAGCTTATGAAAAAGACTGGGAAGGACGGACTACGGTACCGGCTTTTGAATTTGTCTATGCCACACTTGATGTTAACGGGCTGAAAAATATAAATGATAACTCGGGACACGAAGCAGGTGATGAGCTCATTACCGGGGCAGCCAACTGCATGGCAGTTTCTTTTGGAAAATACGGAAAAGTCTACAGAATCGGTGGTGATGAATTCGCAGCTGTTCTCAGAATCGGTGCTAAGGAATTTGAGAAGGTGAGAGAAGGGTTTGAACAGAGAGTAAGCAGCTGGAACGGTCAGAAAGTAAAAGAACTTGCAGTTTCCGCAGGCTATGTTTTCAGCAGTGAAACTGAAGGAATGACAATAAGTGATATAACAAACATGGCTGACCAGAGAATGTATCAGGCCAAGTCCCGTTACTACGCAAGAAGAGGCGTTGACAGACGAGGCAATCAGGATGCATTCAGAGCGATAAGCGATACATACAGACTCATACTCCGTGCTGTTCTAAACGAAGATGAATGTTCCGTTATACGTATGGAGAGTTCGGAGGAGAATGATGTTCGTAAAAGTATTTCGGAGTGGGTGAATCATATTTCTGCATCAGGTATTATCTGTGAAGAAGATGTGGAAAAATTCAGAAACAGATTTGACCTCAGCAGTCTGACAGATTATTTTAAAAATAATGACGTCATGTCATTTAGCTGCAGAAGAGTCGTTGACGATGAAATCAGAAATGTAATTATCGATATTATCCGTTCAAAGGACTATGAAGAGGATTTCCAGCTTGTGTATATTTATATCAAGGTTATAGAATAAAATTTCCCCCTCGCTTTTGGTGAAGCTAGGGGGTTTTGTATACGCAAAAACATTGCTATCAGTTACATCATCCGTTCAGATTGATTTTTCTTACAGTGTCTCTTACTTTCAGAACAAGGGAAGGAGAAACAGAAAGTTCATCGATGCCCATTCGAAGGAATGATTCGGTCAGTGATGTGTCTGCTGCCAGTTCACCGCAGATACCAATCCATGCACCGTTTTCATGAGCATTTCTCGCGGACATTTCTATCAGGCGGAGGATGGCTTCATGATGTGTGTCACAGAAACGTTCGACGTGAGGATTCTGCCGGTCACAGGCGAGAGTGTACTGAGTAAGGTCATTTGTACCGACGCTGAAAAAGTCAACCATTGGTGCAAGTCTGTCACTGATAAGTGCAGCTGCAGGTGTCTCAATCATAATTCCCAGTTCAATACTGCTGGAATATTCGATATTTGCCTCTTTCAGCTCATTCCTTACTTCATTGCAAAGGGCGAGTATCTCCTCAAGTTCAGATGTACTGGTAATCATAGGAAACATGATTCCGAGTCTGCCGTATACAGAGGCACGGTACAAAGCCCTGAGCTGTACCCGGAATATCTCCGGTCTTGACAGGCACAGACGAATAGCGCGAAGTCCGAGGGCGGGATTTTCCTCATGCTCAAGATGAAAATAATCCGCCTGCTTGTCTGCACCGATGTCCAGAGTTCGGATAATTACTTTTTTGGGAGCCATACTTTCAAGTACACGTTTGTATATCCTGAACTGTTCTTCCTCAGTTGGATAGTCCGTATTCTCCAGATACATGAACTCACTACGGAACAGACCGATTCCGCCTGCATCATTGACAAGTACTGCACCAATGTTGTTGGCACTTCCGATATTGGCGAATATATCTATTTTCTTTCCGTCCAGAGTGATGTTTTCCCTGCCTTTCAGTTCCTGAAGCAGCTTTTTCTTTTCTTCCTCTTCCTGTTGCCTCTGTTTGTATTCGGACAAAGTCACGTCATCAGGATCTACTATAAATGTACCGGTAAAACCGTCTGCAATGGCAGTTGTTCCATCTTTTATCTGTGTCAGGAATTCTTCTCCCAGTCCAATGATGGCAGGGATATTCATGTTTCTTGCAAGAATAACTGTGTGTGAACTGGATGATCCGCAGGAAGTCACAAAGGCAAGCACCTTATCCTTGTCCAGGGATACTGTCTCACTTGGTGCGAGATCATCAGCACAGATAATTACTTTTTCCGCAGATGATAAATCCCCTGTTTCACAGTCATTCATACAGGCAATGATACGATTTGAAATATCATGCACATCTGCGGCTCTTGCCTGCATATAGCTGTCATCCATAGAGGAGAACATATCGGCAAAATTGTCGGCAGTAACTGCTACTGCGTATTCTGCATTTACATTCTGTCCCGTAATCATTTCTGTAATAGCTTCATTATAGTCATCATCTTCGATCATCATCATATGAATTTCAAAAATCTGTGCATTTGCTTCACCGACTTCTTTCAGTGCTTTTTCATAAATCTTCTGAAGCTGCTCAGTTGCTTTTTCCTTAGCCTTTTCAAGACGGTTAAGTTCAGCACTGGTATCGTCAGCTTTTATTCGCCTGACCTGAACATCCTGCCGGAGGAATACGGAAATACTTCCGATAGCGATTGCGCCGTAAACACCTTTTCCATGATACTTTACCATAGTTCTCATCCTTTTTCTGTGCTTTTTTATTTTACTCTCAGTTTGTATCAGAGATTTGATTCAAGAAAACTTCTGATTGTTTCCAGTGCAGCCTCTTCATTTCCGCCGTTTGCTGTAACAGTAATCGTATCACCGCATTTTACGCCCAGTCCCATTAGAGCCATGAGCTTTGTTGCACCAACGGTCTTTTCACCTTTAGTGACAGTAATCTCACTGTCCAGTAACTTTGCAGTCTTTGCAAGCATACCGGCCGGTCTTGCGTGGATTCCCAGTTCGTCCTTAATTGTGTAATCAAATGTTTTCATAGCAATATTTCCTTTCATAGATAAATTTTACTTAATATCGATAATTTTATTTCCAGCGGTTACATGTTCCGCAGAAACGGCTTCTACTGTTTCATAATCATCTGTATTGCAGATAATCATAGGGGTTGTGGTCTGATATCCTGCGTTACGGATTTCATCAAGGTCAAATGAGATCAGCAGATCTCCCTTGTGTATCTCCTGTCCGTCAGAAACATGTGTCTCGAAGAACCTGCCGTTCAGCTTTACGGTGTCAATACCAATGTGGAGCAGAATCTCACAGCCATTTTCAGATACAAGACTGACTGCATGCCCGGTATCAAAGACCATGTCCACTTTTCCGTCACAAGGGGAGTAAAGTTTACCCTCTTCAGGCTCAATGGCAACACCTTCTCCAAGTACTTTTGAAGAAAAGGCTTCGTCCTGCACATTTTCAAGTGCCACAAATTTACCGTTCATGTGGGCAGATAAAGTAATGGCATTTTTATTATTTTCAGCTTCTTTCTTTTGTTTTTCCGGATGAGCAGTATTCTGAGCGTATGTGCTGTCAGGTATTGTTTCCACATTATCTGAATCAGGTTTTTCAAGGAAATCCTCCAGACTGGACTTTACAACAGAAACCTGAGGACCATAAATGACCTGTACGCCGTTTCCCTTGTGTATGACACCTGAGGCTCCGCTTTCTTTCAGCAGACTGTCCTTAATTAAGCCAGGATCGATGACAGTTACTCTCAAACGTGTTGCACAGCAGTCAATGTCAGAAATATTGGACCTGCCGCCAAGACCTTTCAGGATAAGTGCACTGACTCTGTCAGATTCGCCAATACTCTTTTCAGATGTTTCTTTTCTGGCATTCATATCCTTGCGGGTATAAAGTTTTGTTTCTTCATCATCGGCTTCTCTGCCAGGTGTTTTAAGACCTGACTTTGTTATCATGAAATAGAATACAAAGTAGTATACAACTGCATAGGCCAGACCTACTATAACAATCCATATCCAGTTTGTCTTTTCGTTGCCCTGCAGAATACCGAACAGAGTGAGGTCAATTGCACCTCCGGAGAAGGTCATGCCGACACCAACGTTGAAAATGTGCATCAGCATGTAGGAAAGACCGGCGAGGACACAGTGTACTGCGTACATAGCAGGTGCTACGAACAGGAATGTAAATTCCAGAGGCTCTGTTATACCGGTCAGCATTGAAGTAAGGGCAGCAGAGAGAAGAAGACCTCCGGCTGTTTTCTTTTTTTCCGGACGTGCAGCACGGTACATGGCAAATGCAGCGGCAGGAAGTCCGAAAATCATGAACGGGAATTTACCGGACATAAATCTTGTAGCAGATACAGAGAAATGCTCTGTGGATTTTGATGCCAGCTCTGCAAAAAAGATATTCTGTGCGCCCTGTACAGTTACACCGTCAATTATCATGGCACCGCCAAGCTCAGTCTGCCAGAAAGGCATATAGAATACATGATGCAGTCCAAAAGGAATAAGTGCACGTTCAATGATACCATAGATCCATGTTCCGGCATAACCTGATTCAAGCACCAGCTGACCAAGATGAGAAATACCGTTCTGAACCACCGGCCAGATGTAGAACATAAGTATGCCCGCAATCAGGTAAACAACACTGGAGATAATCGGTACAAACCTTGTACCGCCGAAAAATGATAATACCTGTGGCAGCTGTATCTTATAGAATCTGTTGTGAAGGGCGGCAACACCAAGTCCGACAATAATACCGCCGAATACCCCCATTTGAAGTGTAGTGATACCAAGAGATGTAGTAGTGGAGTTGGCAGCCATCGCCTCAACGCCGCCTTTTGCAGAGATAAGTGTGCTTATAGCTGTGTTCATGATAAGATAGGCGATTGCACCGGAAAGAGCAGCAACTTCCTTTTCTTTCTTTGCCATGCCAATAGCAACACCCATAGCAAACAGAAGAGCCAGATTGTCAAATACAATGCTTCCTGTTTTGCTCATGATGTCCAGAATAGTATAAAGGACACCGCCTTCTTTGATTATCCCGGTTAATCCGTATGTTTCCAGTGTAGTCGGGTTAGTAAATGAGCTTCCGATTCCCAGAAGAAGACCGGCAACAGGAAGCAGGGCAATAGGAAGCATAAAGGAACGCCCCACTCGCTGTAAAACTCCAAAGATTTTATCTTTCATGGCTGATACCTCCGTAAGTTATAGTGAATGTAAAAAAGATTTTTTCTCTGTAGTAAACATAAATTCAATGCTGTTATCATTGGGCATGCACAGATTATTATCACTGATAACATTTATTATTTTCATAAAAAATCTCCTTATACAATTTATAAACAAAAAAACAGCTCCGGCACGCAAAGAATTCGGATAATCAGAGAAAATTAAGACATTTTTTTTTATTGACCGGACGCCGTAATTGTGGTAAGATATAGATGACAGAAACCGTGAGAAAGGAGAAACAAAATGCCTGATAAGAAACCAGTGCCTGTAGGCGTGGAAGA
>JAUNJJ010000172.1 GCA_030533325.1 Oscillospiraceae bacterium | reverse complement strand
CCACGAACCAACAGCTATACATTCGGTCACACCTGCGTCTGTAACAACAGCTGCAGCAGGGGGGACAACTGCGGCGGTCACAACCACTACAGATGCGGTGACAACAGCGCAGGAAACAACAACGACAGAACCGGTGACAACAGTGCCGGAAACAACGACAAAGCCGGTAACAACAACACAGTCAGTTACAACAGTACCAGAAACAACAACTGAAGTTACTACAACAACAGAATCTCCTTCTGTTCTTAAGGGCGATATTAACCAGGATGGCGAACTCAGTTTAATTGATGTTGTTCTTATGAAACAGTTTCTTATGAAAGCTATAAATTTAACAGGTGAACAGACAGAGATAGCTGATATGAACGATAATGGTGTTGTAAATGTATTTGACTTTATTAGACTTTATAATGAAATTACTGGCATTGAATAAACTAGGGTATGGATATCGAAAAGGGATGATTGTATGAAAATCTTTAAAAAACTTTTTTCAGTTATTACGGCTGGACTAATAGCGTGTTCAATTGGTGTAAATGGTTTACCAATCAGAGTACAGGATAGTAATGATTCAGTAAAACATGTAAGCGCAGCAGGCTATAATGTTGATGCAGCGGTTGCTTACGCACATAAATACTGGCAGAATTATAATCCATCTTATCCAAACTGTAATCCGATAGGCGGGGATTGCTGTAATTTTGTGTCACAATGTATATATGAGGGTGGCATACCGCAGGATTCAACTTGGAAAGTTGGAATGTCTTCGTGGCAGTATTGTCCGGATTTTGTTACTTATTTTAAAAATAAAGGATATACGGTTATTGATTATGCAAAAGAGAGTGATATAAAACTTGGAAATCCTGTTGTATACTGGAATGGAAATTCAGGAAGATGGGCACATTTAGCTATATGTACTGGATTTAGTGGCAGTACTCCATTAGTGTCTGCTCATAATAAAGATCATATTGATTATGAGTGGACATTAGGAGGACCAAATTATTGGGGCGGTTCTTCAAGGCGTCTTACGATTTTATTAAATGGAAATAATCCCAGTCCGTTTCCTGGCGAAGAAGACACAAGCTACAGTGTTCCGATGACAGCTACCGCAAATGCAAAATGTGATACATATAACTCAAGCGGAAATGTAGAAAGCGGCAGATGGATAGATGCAGGGGATGTATGTACAATAAAAAAAGTGTACAAAAACGGATTTGTATATGTAGAGTATCCGTCGTCATCAGCACCTGGCGGAAAGAGAGAGGCGTTTGCGGAGAAGAAATATTTTGATATAACTCCAGCTACCGGCTCTTCACATTCTCCTGTTTTATGTGTGGATGTTGCAGAGGGACGACAGGGAACAATATTAATAAGCGGATGGGCATATGATGAAGACAACCGAAGTAAATCATTGGATATACATGTCTATATGGATGATGACAACAAATGGGTAGGCGGAACAGTCTGTCAGTATGAAGACGAAGATGCACTTAAGGCAATTGTCGGAACTGCATCATCATATTATCACAGGTTTATGGCTGAATTTAAAACCAATGAAAGAGGGGCGCACAGATTAAATATTGCAGCACTTGATGATAACGGAGGAAATGCAACCTGGTCGGGTCATGATATAGTTATAGGTGATACAGTAAATCTGGGTGACAGTTTTGATGCACAGATACAAAATGCCGGTAATGAAAAGTATCTTCTTGTATCATCTAACGACGGGGATGTAAGACAGTACGGAAAAAATGCAAATGAATGGGTGACATCCAATAAAATAACATGGCATTTCAAACGTAATTCTGATGGTACATATCATATTATGTCGTATTATAACGGAAAGTATCTGGATGTATTAGGAGGAAAAGATGAAAACGGAACTAATGTATGCACATATGATTACATAGAAGAGGATCTGGCTGAAAGATGGTTTATAATATCAGACGGAAACAATTACAAACTGAGACCATCTTTTTCAGCTGTCAGGTATCTGGATGTTGCAGGCGGTTTATCAGATGATAATATTAATATCCAGATTTTTTCAAATAACGATACATCAGCCCAGAGTTTTAAGATAAATAAAATAAGTGACACGGAACGACCATATATTGAATCAGTAAAGATTTCAGATATATCCAAAAGTGGATACAAGGTAACAATAACGGCAAAAGATAATGTTGGAATAAAAGAAATAAAGGTTCCGACATGGACAAATAAAAACGGACAGGATGATCTTGTCTGGCATAAAGCAACACAAACAAATGTAAATACATGGACCTGCACAATAAATTCAGCAGATCATAAAAATGAGTATGGAATATATTACACTGACGTATATGCATATGATTACAGTGGCAATTACTATGGATGCAACAAAGAAGATACCAACAGGCGAACAACAGTAAAATTGGGTGTTTACAATGTTACTTATGAGCCAAACGGAGGAACGGCTTCAGCAGCAAGTAAAACTGTAACATTGAACAGCAATTACGGTTTGCTTGCAACGGCAACATTGGCAGGACATACATTCAAGGGATGGTTTACAGCCAAAGACGGAGGTACACAGGTAACAGAAACAACTGTAGTTACCACAGCAGCTGATCATAAACTATATGCACACTGGGATACAAATGCATGCAAGGTAACATTCAATGCCAACGGAGGAACAGCTGACAAGGAAAGTTTATCAGTGGCATATGGAAGCAAGATAGGCACACTGCCGTCAGCGAAAAAGGAAGGGTATATATTTACGGGCTGGTACAAAGCAAAGGACGGAAATGAAAAGATAACAGCGGAAGAAGTAATAAAGGGTGATGCGATATATTATGCACACTGGATAAAGACTGCATTCAAAGGAAACGGAACAGCAGAATCGCCGTATCTGATAGAAACAGCAGATGATCTTGTTAAGCTTGCAGAAGTGACGAATGACATAACAGTCAATCCGTATTACAGTTTCAGCTGTTACAGACAGACAGCCGACATCAATCTCGAAGGAGTAAAGTGGACACCGATAGGAGTTTACCTCGATGCCGACAGCAAATACCAGAGCAGTTTAACTTTCAGAGGAATATATGACGGCAATTATCATAAAGTAACAAATCTGAAAATTGATTACAGCAAAAATTACTGCGGATTATTCGGAAGAATAGGAAACGGTAAGGATACATGCAGGATACAGAATCTTTCGGTTTCAGGAAATATTAAAAGTACAGCAAAGCATACAGGAGGAATAGCAGGAGAAACAGGAGCCAAAGGAACAATACAGAACTGCGATTTTACCGGAACAGTAACCGGTGAAAAAACCGGAGTCGGAGCAATAACCGGAACATGCTGGGGCGGCGGAAATATAATTAACTGTTATGCCAATGCAGAAGTAACAGGCCCTGAAGGAGAAACCGGCGGAATAATAGGAGATGCAATAGTTGGTGATGAAGCAGGAGAGACAGAGTTTAAGCTATTGAATTCATACTTTACAGGAAAGGTAACCGGAAGTGACGTACACGGAATCTGCGGAAAATTTTCTACAGGTACTGAGAAAAAGGGAACAGTAGTATTTGAAAACAACTATTACCTTAATACAGCAGCAGAAAACATGAAGGAAATAGCCGGATGCAAAGCTTTGAGTAAAGAGATGCTTAAACAGGTTTATGAATTACTTGGGGATCCGTTTGTAAAGGATGATTCAGAAATAAATGACGGCTATCCGGTATTCGGATGGCAGTATGTACCTTGTGAGTTTAAAGGCTCCGGAACAAAGGAAGACCCTTATCAGATATCAACTGCAGAGGAATTAAGAGGGCTCAGCAGTCTTGTAAACAGTAAATACCACGCCCCAAAATATGCATCAGCATATTATATTCAGACAGCTGACATAGATCTGGGAAATGAGTTGTTTACTCCGATAGGAATATGTGACGATGCAGGCGAAGGTGCGTATTACACATTTTTAGGATCATACAATGGCAATTATCACAAAATAACCGGACTGAATGTAAATTACCCAGGAGCAAAATGTGCCGGGTTATTCGGAAAAGTAAACTGCGGAGGAACAGGTTCGGTATCAGAAGTCAGAAATTTATCAGTGTATGGTAAAGTAAGTTCTGGCAAGGCGCAAATAACCGGAGGAATAATTGGTGAGATTTCATATGAAACAACAGTTGAAAACTGTGACTTCCATGGAACAGTAACTGGCTGCGATAAAGTCGGAGGACTCATTGGACAGGCATGGCAGGGATACAGAGTTTCAAATTGCTATGTGAATGCCGTAGTGAATTCAACTAAGGAAAACAACCAGAATATCGGTGGAATAATCGGAAAAATAGAGGTTGGAAGTAACAACGATTCGAAGTCAACTGATTTCAGAATAGAAAACTGCTATTTTGCAGGAAGTTCAGAAACAGGACTTAATGGAGCTATAGCAGGAAATGCTCTGATAAATACAGTGAAGGAAGCAAAAATAGAATATGCAAACTGTTATTTCATTGAAACGGCAGCGAAAGGAGCAGTTTCCGGAGCAGAAGTAACAGGATGCAAATCACTTTCAGAAACCATGATGAAAAAATCAGCAGAATTAATCGGAGAAAACTTTGCAGATGATTCAGCAGAAATTAATGACGGCTATCCGGTTTTCAAATGGCAGATTAATGAAGCTGCAACTGAACCGGAATTCATCCCGGGTGATGCAAACGGAGACGGAGAAGTAACGCTGAGGGATGTAGCAGCAGTTAGAAAGTTTATCATGGGAGAGAAAGAGATAGACGAAAAAGCAGCTGATTTAAATGGAGACGGTGAAGTAAATCTCAGGGATGTCAGAGTTATCAGGAAGATTATTTTAGGGGAAAATGTAGCTTAATGAATTAAAAAAGTGTGCAGAAATAAACAGTATTTTTGCACACTTTTAATACAAACAGGCAGGGTGATTATCTATGAAAAAAAAGAGTAAAATACATGTTATTGTTTCGGTTTTTATATGTTTAGCGATGCTGCTGGGGAATATGAGCGGTCTGACGTTTATTTATCCGGCAGAAATACGGGCTTATGACAGCATGGAATACGGAATAGATGTTTCAAAGTACCAGGAAGAAATAAACTGGAGTAAAGTAGCTTCTACTGGTATTGATTTTGCAATTTCACGAATAGGAACCACTAATTTCAATCAGGAAACACTGTATAAGGATCAGTATTTTGATTCGAATTATGAAGGTTCAAAGAGTAACGGATTAAAAACGGGTACATATTATTTTACGAGTTCATATACTCTTGAAGGAATGAAGCAGAATGCAAGAGACTGTATAAGTTTTCTGGACGGAAAGAAATTTGATTATCCGGTTTTTATAGATGTTGAAATGCCTGATAAATCAACTAAACAGGTTGCTCTTGGAAAGAACACTTTAACTTCATATCTTCTTGAAGCACTGGATATTTTGAAAGACGCAGGATACAGTGCGGGTGTATATTCAAACAAGAGTTTTCTTGAAACCTATATTGATGTAAGTCGTATAAAAGCGGCAGGATATCAGATATGGATGGCACAGTATCCTTCAGGAACAACGGCGGTTGATCCGAAAAATTATGACAAAAGTGGTCTTTGTGATTTCTGGCAGTATTCTGACAGAGGAAAAGTGGACGGAATAAACGGTTATGTAGATATGAATGTTCGATATACGTCATCAAATTCATTTCCTGGCGTAGAAGACACGAGCTACAGCGTTCCGTTGACAGCAACAGCAAATGCAAAATGCAATACATATGACGGAAACGGAAATATCGAAAGCAACAGATGGATAGATGCAGGGGACGTATGTACAATAGAAAAGGTGTATA
>JAUNJJ010000041.1 GCA_030533325.1 Oscillospiraceae bacterium | reverse complement strand
TGAAAATTCTCAAATTTTTTTCATTTTTCTATTGACAAAATTATAGTTGGCTCCTGAAGATTATTCATTATTTTGTTTTGATTTATGTTATGTTTATATTATACACCTGAACATTATAATTGTCCAATATCATATATGTATAGTAGGCTATAGGTTTTACCTATGTTCAAAAGCTTTTTTACACAAAAAATAATATCAGCCCTGCATTAAACCTGCAAGGCTGATAAGAATTTGTTTATATATTTTTTAATTCCATCTCTGAACTGCTACAGAGTAAATATCTTCTATAAGACGGATACCACCTGTGTAGCCCACATAGAAATCATCCAGAACTACCTTATCCTGAACAGGCCATGAAACATTAAGATAATGTCCGAACTTATTCTCAGTTATCTCCTTCTCATAATAACTGCCGAGAATAAGAGGATAGCCGTTATAATCATGATTCTGTATCTCTTCATGTATTTTATAACTGTCTGTTTCGAAGCTTACCTCTGCCTTTATTCCGTAATTAAGATTCTCAAACTCGGCTTTTATCTGATCACGGAACGCTTTCGGAGTATCATCTGTTATGAACTGCTTTGCAGGAACAAGACCAAGATCATTTACCAGAAACTTAGTAATTCCCAAAGCATACTGTGCATCTGCAACAACTGAGAATTCCTTTGCCATTACTCTGGTTTCAAGGAACATATCTGCATATCTTTCAATAAGATAATAGTAATAGTCTTCATGTTCGTTTATCACGCTCTCAACCTTTTCCTCAGCAACACCGGCAAATTTTCCGACTTCTCTGAGAAATTTACTTGTTTCAAACGCACCTATAGGGAGTGTAGGATAATGAAGATACGGTATTCCTAACTTTTTCTCCATCTTCTTCATATTGTTTACTGATACCCATGGTGATACAAGAAGATTGAATTCCGCCTCAGGTATACGGTCAATATTTTTTATCCCGCGCTGATATCCGAATATAGTATTAGGGATAAGCCCAAGTTCAGCTATGAGTTTTTCGAGTTCTCTTATATTTCCAAGCCAGAAAAGATCCTGATACGGAACATCAGCCCAGATGTTTACAAGTCCTTTCTCTTTCTTATCTGATTTTTTCAGATACTGGTCTGTTATCGCATCTATTATCTGTTCATGTCCCTTATAGTTATTACCCTTAAATCCGGCTGTCGAAGCAAAGATAACAGGTTTCTCCGCATCTTCATAACGGCTGACCACTTCAGCTGTATCATCGCCCACAATCTCCGGAATACATCCTGTAAGAACAACAAACAAATCGGCGTCAATCACCTTAAGAGCATTCTGAATAGTAGTGTCCAGCTTTTTTACTCCGCCGAAAACAACGTCCTTTTCATTGATACTTGTACACGGGAAAATATTAGGTGAAAAATATCCGCTGCTTCCTATATTATCTGATAGTTTCTGAGCACAGCCAGGACCTGAATGAAGAACAGGTATTGCTCTTGATATAGCCTGTACCGTCTGCATTGCTCCAAGAGCACATTTATATCTCTGTTTATCAAGTAATTTAGCCATTATTTGCTTGCCTCCTCCAGGAATTTGTCAACGTTCTGTTTGTACCACCAGTCTGTATAAGGCAGTTTTACTCTTCGTGCAAGATTTTTCTCGAAACTTCTGTTGCGTATACTGTCAAGTACTGACCTTGCAAACTCAAGTGTATGCTTATATCCGAAAATCATGTATTCATCAGCTACATATACAGCAGGTGTTCCGTTTTTGATAGCCCAGACTGTTGAACCCGGATGTCTTGAAAGATAAAGATCCGGCTGATATTTTTTCAGTATATTCATAACTTCATAGTTCTGCTGATCTGCTACACTGGTTTCAAAATCAATATCACTGTCAAGAAGGTGCTGCATTGACGGCGGCACATCCCCGTTTTCATATTTCTTGTCATAGTGCCATGCAAGTGCCCATACGACCTCTATTCCAAGTTCATTAAGAACTCTTGAAACTTCAAAAGTATAGCCCGGTCCCATTCCGAGTACCGCTCTGAGTCCCTTCAGTTCTTTCTTAACTTCTTCTATCTGAGGTATGTAAACTGCACGCTGTTCTTCAATGTATTTTTCTACAGCTTCACTTCTTTCAGTAACTCTGCCTATCTCACGCAGCCATGTCTCAAATCCCTTGATTCCAAGAGGATTGATTGACCTGATATACGGAACACCGTATTTTTCCTCAAGTCCGTTTCCAAGATAATTTCCGAGCGTACCGCAGATACATGTTGTTGCAAGCGATTCGGAAATGTGACTGAGTTCTTCTACAGTTGAATTGCAGTAAAGAAATACAGGTTCAAGATCAAAATTCTTAAACATCTCTATAATCTCAGGCCTTGCACTCTCATAAAAGTTCTTGAAGTTTATCTTGTTTGTTTTCTTCTCAGGAGGCTTAACGATACTGCTAAGTACAGCATGGTCAGAAATATCAAAGCCCGTTGCCCATATTCTTGACTTGAAGCCTTCACAGTGTACAGCTGCTATCGGAACATCTATCTGGTCCCTTACATCGTCAACAACACTGTCTATATCTTCACCGATGATACCGGTTGCACATGAACTTGTTACAAATATTGCTTCCGGAGAATATCTTCTGTTCACTTCCAGAATTATTTTCTTTAACGCCTCAGTAGAACCGAATATCGTATCCTTTTCGTTCATATCCGTTCCGACATATACCGTACTGGTAGTTACGCCTCGTTTTTTGGCCATTACCTTATCAAGATAATATGTTCCGGCACCGGCAACAGAACATCCGGCAGGTCCGTGATGAATAACCGCAACATTTCTTATTGCTGAAAGCTGTCCAAGGGCACAGCTGGAAAGACAGGTACTTGACTGCGAAAAACATCTTGAGCATCCCTTAAGTGTTCCGCACTTACTCTGCTCTGCAAGGTCGCTGAGTTTTCCGATATAACCAGTTATCGAACCGATTCGATTTTCTCTTGTTGCTACGTTTGACGTATTCAGATTAATACTCATATAATCTCTCCTTAACCTTGATAATCTTCATTGAATAAATTGGTTGACAGATAACGCAGTCCTGTGTCAGGAAGTACTGCAACAATTGTCTTTCCTTCGTTTTCCGGTCTCTGTGCAAGTTTCCATGCTGTATGTATAGCCGCACCGGACGAGGTTCCGACAAGTATTCCGTCTGTTTTAGCGGCTTCCCTTGCAGCTCTGAATGCATCAACAGTCTCAACTTCAAATTTTTCATCATAAATGTTCAAATCCATAGTTGATGGTACTCTCTCCTCAGGTACACCTTCAAAAGGATGTACTCCTGTTATCTCCTCAGGTTCAGGATTTTCTTCTGAAGGTAATGATCCGGGACCCGGCTGTATCGCAACGACTTTTAATTCAGGATTTTTTGACTTCAGATAACGTCCGGTTCCTGAAACAGTTCCTCCAGTTCCTACATTTGCAACCAGTATATCTACTTTTCCTTCTGTATCCTCCCAGATTTCCGGACCTGTTGTTTTTTCATGAATCTCAGGATTTGCCGGATTGGAAGTCTGATCGACAAAGAAGATATCCTTTTCCTTCGACAGTACTTTTTCCTTAAGTTCCTTTATTGCTGCTATGAAGTCTCCTCCTGTTTCTTCAAGCACCCTGGCAATCGCCGGTTCTTCGGAAAGTTTAATTGTCTCTCCGCCAAACGCCCTGATAACTTTAAATCTTTCTTCACTTACCTGATCCTGAATATACACACGGAATTTGTATCCTTTTGAAGCCGCTATAGCAGCTAAGCCTATACCGGTATTTCCGCTTGTTGTTTCAACTATTGTATATCCGGGTTTTAATAGTCCTTTTTTTTCTGCATCTTCTATCATCGCAGCAGCTATTCTGTCCTTGACACTTTGATTCGGATTAAAATATTCAAGCTTTACAAGAATCTTTGCTTTAAGAGCATGCTTTTTTTCAAAATTTTTCAGTTCAAGAAGAGGTGTTCTTCCGACAAGTTCTGTTATTGATTCATATACTTTTGACATATATCATACCCGCTTTCTTTATTTTATTTAATGCAACTCAATTATATCATACTATTCTGATAAGTTTAGTGTGTTTTTATTATACACCACATTACATAACATGTCAATAATTTTTCCTGTTATTATATGATACAAAAAAGTTTTTATGGGTTATAACTTAAGACTATGACGAAGTGTTCAATATTCTGAACCTGAAGCATTTCTAACCTGACATAAAAAAGTGATTTCCTGCTTCTGTAACAATATAATTGTTACAGATTCAGAAAATCACAGTAAAATATATTATGCCGTCCTTTTGATGTGCGTTGATTTTTCCTTTATGCATCTTAACTATTATTTTCATATAACTTTTACATCCCAATCTTATGAACGTTCAATAAGTTCACGAATAGTTGTCATGGAAAGGTCACAGGAAGCAAGCTCATCAGCACAGCGCTTGAGTTCTGCAACAATCATTTCCTGATTACTGATATTCTTTTTGTATTTAAGTTTGTGTTCCAGACTTGCCCATGAATCCATTGCAATCGTACGCAGCTGTATTTCAATGAAAAGTTTTCCCGGGCTGTTCCCGTCGATATCTGAAAAATGTGATGTATGTTCAAGAATCATATGATAGCTTCGGTAACCGTTTGGTTTAGCATGTCGTATATAATCCTTTTCCTCAAAAATTCTGCAGTCCGGAAATGAATGTATTTTTTCAATATTTGTATAGATATCATCAATGAATGAGCAGACGATGCGAATACCTATACTGTCATGCATAACCTTCATAGCTGTGTAAGGATCCGGAGAATATCCTTTTCGGATACATTTTTCTGCCATACTTTCCTCAGATTTAACGCGGGCTGTCATATGTTCATAAATCCGGACACCGGTTTTTTTGTATTCTTCGTCAGTGTATTTTTCAATGCGCTGTACAAAAGTCTCTTCTTAAAAACTGAAATCCGGAATTACTGTCTTCTATAATAAATTTATCCGGTTTTACCGGATATTTTTCCGTTTGATTATTTTCAAAATCAAATAACCTGTAAAATTCATGATACACAGGTTCAAGGCCACCATATTTACCTGAACTTTTTATTCCATATATTTCATCAACACTAACTGGAAGCATATCAAGATTTTCCCTTGTTACCAGAACGTAATAATTTGAACTGTTTTTTATACATTCAGCAAATTTCTGACTTTTAATAAAATCATTACCTTCGTCAACAAAAACTATACTGTTTCTGCAAAATAAAAGCTGTTCTTCCCAGAGATTTCCCTCAAGAACTCTGCACTGAACATCGCAGGAAAGATTTATTCCGCTGTCCTTTCCTATCTCAGAATAAGTGCGAATCATTTCAACAAGAGTTGTTTTTCCGGTAGCACTGTTTCCACGAATAACTGTAATATTTCTTCTCAGATCAAATTCATATTTTAAATACCTGCTTGAAATCTCTATATGATGAACACCACGCATTAAACAAACTCACCCGCTTTTCTTACAAGTTCTTCCATGTTATGAACTATCTCACCCGTATTCTCAATATATATTTCAAATTCTCCTTCAAATTCCATAAGATGTCTTAAGTTTACTAAAACATCTCTTTCCTTTCCTATTTCAAGAAGCCATTTCGCACAGTTATCTCCGCAGTTTGAAGCATTAAATACATGTTCGGTATTTTTATATATCAAAATAAGGCACTTCACACCACCTGAAAGCGACGTTGGGGGAATGATTCCAAGTACAGGACTGTCTATAGCAGAACCACCAAGCACTCTGGAATTATCAACATCTTCTATCATTTTCTTTACAAAAGGATCATCAAACCAGGTTACATCATATGAATATTTAAAATACACAGACGTATTATAAATAACATTCTGCATATCACCAAAATATATTTTCAGCATGGTGCATCATCTTCTTTCATTTTTCTTCTTAAGTTACATCCGATATTCTTTATAAGTATATCATTTTTTCTGATATTTAGCAAGAAATTTTCATATCCCGATTCTTCACAGCATACATTATACTAACTTATATGAAACGGGGCGTATTATGAAAAAAAATAAAATTACTGAACTGCTTATTTCAATTATCCTGGCTGAACTGGTCGGTTCCTTGTCTGCGCTTTTCTCCGGAAGCTCATTCTCACTTTTCCGGGAACTGAACAAGCCGCCGTTTTCTCCTCCGGGATGGATTTTTCCTGTTGTCTGGACAGTGCTTTATGCACTTATGGGATTTTCAGCTTACATAATCTATTCTTCGGATTCAAAAGAAAAAAGCCGCGCCCTTGTAATTTACGGAGCACAGCTTTTTGTGAACTTTCTGTGGAGCATCGTATTTTTCAGATTTGAACTGTTAAAACTATCTGTCGCAGTTATCCTGATTCTGCTCACACTGGTAACTATAATGATTTTAAAATTCAGAAAAATAAGCCGCACAGCAGCATTTCTGAATATCCCTTATCTGATATGGATTATGTATGCAACCTGGCTGAATATCGGAATCGCAGTTCTGAATGATTAATCTATCTTCTGCCTGCAACAGCATTAAATCCGCCGCATACAACAAACACTGCAGCTGCAAGTATCAGTCCCAGTGCCTTGAATTCAGGAACATAAAGCTCTGTTCCGCGTGTCAGAGAACCGAGATACAACAGAGTAGGAATCAATGCTGAAATACCTGCAAGTCTTTTCGGAAGGACATTGTTGCGTATAAATCCGAATATTCCGTAAGAAAAAAGAACTGTTACTGCTATTGCACCGGCGATAAAATAACCGTTTGAAACTTCAACCACACGCGACCCCAGTTCGTCCATTACTGTTGAAGGAGTTCCCTTGACTGAATATATCGCCTGTAAAATAAACGGAGAAGCAATCATAAGTGCAAAAGCTATAATATTTCCAACAATCTTCTTTATCGTGCCGGATATTATTGATTTAACAATGAGTATCGCAGCTAAAACAATACCTATATATGCCATTTAGTTTTCCTCCGCTTCTTCAGCTATGTTTTCCTCAGCAGCCTCTTCGTTTATATTTTCATCATTCTCCGGAGTGTTTTCTTCCGGAATCTCTTCAGAATTATCTTCCTGCGGAATATTTTCCTCCGGTGCTGCTTCTCTTTCATTTGCCCTTGAATCAATATTTTCCTTTAAGCTGTCTGCCGAACTTACAATCTCGTCCTTGATTCCGTCTATTGTGCTGAAGATATTGTTCTTGATACCCGTAGTATCAACATTTATATTTACCTTAAAATCACCGAATACGTATTTTATGTAATTTACGAGATTTACAAAAAACTGCTTGATAAAGTTGTATCCGGTTTCAAGACTCATATCACCGTTTACCACATTAATATTGATATTAACGTTAAATCCTTCCTTGATTCTGTCAGTAAGATTCTTAAGGGATTCGCTGAAATTCCTGTCATATTCGAGAGTACTGAATGTCATAAGATATTCCACAAGCTTGCTGTACATCTCATCTGAAAAACTGATGTCAAACTGCTTAATCGCAGCATCAAGGATATCTCTCGCCTGTTCCTCAGTAAGATGTTCATTTGCCGCTTCGGTTTTAATTTCATTCATAAACTCAATAACCTGATCGTTATTTTCCTTTGCGTCAGTACCCTGTTCCTCTGAAGCCGAAATCTCATCTGTAAGCTCACCTGTTATGATAAGTTCCTGTGTGGCAGTGTCCTTCTTTTCCTCATCAAGCTTAACATCAGCACTGCTCTCATAGGCTTTAAGAACACCGGTAAGTGCACCTGTTCCGCTTACTGCAAAAGGTGCAGTAGCATAAACCTGACAGTTTTCAACGCCAGCTGTCAGAAGTGCATTGGCAATCATACCTTCTGTTACCCAGGTGAGATTCGCAGCCTTAACTACAAGTCCACCGCTTGACATAGGAAGAATGTAGGCACATGACAGGGTTCGTGTACCGATAATGTCATCTGATATCTTTCCCTCAAGATACTGTCTCTCCATAACATTGTCTATAGTGAGAATTTCCACTGCATTCGGATCAATACCGAGTGTATTGTACAGAGCAAAAACCTGCTGCTCCGTTAAATCAGCACCCACAGTAACTGTTGGTACTGCATCCGCACTGATATCTTCAGGAACACTGCAAATGCTGAACATACTTACGGTTAATGCAAAAGCAATTATCCCGGATAAAATTCTCTTTCTCATGCTTCCGTCCTCTCTTTTCATCTGCTGAATTTACAAACAGATATAAAATCTGTTGTGCAGTATAACTATTATATCGCATTCCAAAAATATAATCAAGATTTTTTTGCGGATGAGTGACGAAATTTTACTGAGCTCATATGCCTATCCCTTCCTCCAGAAGTTCCGTGATATCATTCTCGCAGCCTCCCTCTCTGCAATGCAGCTGAACAGTTTGTCATCAATCTCTGTCATCTCCTGAGCAGCTTCTGATTTATCTGCATATGCATCAAAAATATTCTGCTTGTTTTCAAGTATGTCGACAATGTGCTCATCAACTGAATTATCACAGAGAAGTCTGTACACAATAACATTTCGTGTCTGTCCCATACGATAGGCACGGGATATTGCCTGATTTTCAACTGAAGGTTTAAACTGCGGCTCACATATTACCACCACGCTCGCCGACTGAATATTAAGACCTGTTCCTCCTGCTGTTATCTGAAGAGGAAGCACAGTTCCGGAAGTGGCTCTGTCAAATTGATCGATTATTTCCTGACGTCTTTCCGGTGAAACCGAACCGGTTACAGGTTCCAGACATCTGTCACCAAGCAGCTCAGTTATTTTTGAAACCGTATCCCTGAAAAATGAAAAGACGATTACTTTTCTTTCCTCTGCCGCAGCTTCTTCTGCTATATCAAGAAGTCTCTGTGCCTTTGATGAACAAATCAGATTATCATGATTCCAGGATACGCGGCGTATGTCCGAATAATTTCTGCTGTTTAACGCCTGACTGTATGCTTCGATATCTTCAGGCGTCATAGTACACCATTCCTTTTTCTCAATAAGCTCAGGAAGCTCTCTGAGAACATCCTCCCTCTTTCTCCGGTAGTAAACATGAGCTACACTTTCCCTGAACTTAGGCGCATCGGAGAGATAGATTTTTTCCTTTACCTGTGCTGCTGTTTCAGGTCTGAGAATACCTATCAGAGAAATCATCTCATCAACTCTGTTTTCAAGGGCTGTACCTGTCATGAAAAGAATGTTTTTCGCATAGCTGCATATTCTACATGTATTTTCCGATCTTTTTGCTTCAGGATTTTTGATATAGTGAGCTTCATCAACAATAACCATATCAGGTTTAAAATCATCTTCAAATCTTATAAATCCTGTTGTTTCATATGTGGTCACTGCAGCCCCGCCTTCACAAATCCATTTTTCAAGTGCGGTCATACGGTCTGCACCATATATCTTTACAGCATTCAGGTCGCTCATTTTACTTATCTCCCGACACCAGTTTGACAGAACGCTGGCAGGACAGATAACAAGAAAATGACGGGATCCTGTATTTTTCAGTGACACCATAGCAGCTATCGCCTGAACTGTTTTCCCAAGCCCCATCTCATCACCGAGAAGAACTCTTTCCTGATGGAGTATGTATTTTACACCCCACTCCTGATATCGCCTGAGCTGACAATTCAGTCCCTCAGTAAATATCTTCTGGTCCTTAATGCTGTCAGCGAGTTCCTCAGGAAGTCCGTATACGACATCATCATTTGAAAGAAATCCCGGATTAATCTCCTCAACAATACTGAAAAATCTTGCCGTCTGGGTATTGAAGAAATTCCAGCCGGCCAGTTCGTCAGAATTAAGAACAGCATCAAGCTCTGCAATAGCTCTGGAAGCATTTTCTCCGTACTCACCTGTGAGCATACCCGTAAGAAGCTCAAATGCCGTTAATGCACGTTTTCTACTGCTTCCAAATGTAAAAATCCATCTGAACAAGGTGGTCGCTGGTTTGAGATCCTCAACCGCCTGTTCAACAATCTCCTGGCTTGTATTAAGAATCTCCTGACATGCCTCACTGTATACAACAGACCTTGCATAGTATGAAACCGCATTTACAAGTCTGGTCACACCGGGTGTTCTGCTGTCAGAACTGATTCTGATCTGAACAGCCTTTCTGGTCTCCTTTACAATCGAATCCACAGCAGCAACTATTTCAGCAGCCGACTCTTCACTTATTCCGTATATTGCATCAATCTGACCGGCAGAGACAAATGCTATATCGGCAATTGTATTGTATCCGCTGTCCTTAAGGGATTTTATCCTGAATCCGTTTTTGTTCCGGTTAAGTTCTTCAACAGGAATGCTGCTGAGTATTCTGATCAGTTCCTCCTCGATAAGAGAATCCGATGATGCCTTTATTTCATTTCTGTATTTTTCCACAGCATTGCGTCCGGCAATAAGGGAATTTTTAAGTGCTTCATGATCGCTTATGCACTTTTGGACCTGCGCGCGTTTAAATTTTTTATTCATACTGTTATATCGTCTCCGGTTTACATCAGTGTCTTACTAAGTATACCATAAACCCGGTTGTTATTCAACGTTTGTTTTTACTAAAAGATTGACTGACTTCATATATTGTGATAAGATATAAGTAATCAAACTGACAGTAAAATCCGAAAAGGAGGCAGACAGATGAATATTATAAAATATCCCGGTGAGCAGGAAAACATGAGGAATTGTGACGATAATGATTAACAGTCCACCAAAGGAGCAGATATGGAAATATTTATAAAACAACTAAAAAAACAGCTGTTACAGGAATTCAGAAATCAGGACAGAAAAGGAATATATGCATATACGCAAAAGAATATGGCGTATAATTCCAATAAAATTGAAGGAAGCACACTGACAAGTGAACAGACAGCCTCACTGTTTGACACCGGAACAATGATGATGTCAGGTGATTTGGTTTACAGAACAAAAGACGTTGAAGAAATGACCGGACATTTTAAGATGTTCAATGAGGTACTTAAAAATCTGGATAAACCGCTGACCTCTGATATGATAAAATCGTTCCATTATCAGCTTAAGTCAGGAGTTTTTGAGGACTATGCGAACGGTTATCCTATAGGAGAATTTAAAAGCCGTGCAAATCAGGTATCTGACATAGTTACAGAAAAACCTCAGAATATTCCGGACAGAATAGAAAATCTGATTCAATGGTACAACAGCAGTGAAAAGAAACTTGCAGATATAGCCAGATTTCACGCTGAATATGAGCATATTCATCCGTTTCAGGACGGCAACGGACGAACAGGGCGTGCTGTTATACTAAAGCAGTGTCTTGACAGTGACATTATCCCTGTTATTATTTCAAACGATGATAAAACAGCTTATTATCATGCATTGCACACTGCACAGGTAGAGGGAGACTATGAAAAACTGCTGACTTTCTTTAAAAAATCACAGGATAAATACTATGAACATGTAAAAAAGTTTATAATAATGCCTACCGAAAAAACTGAAAAGGCCTCGAAAATCATGAATGGATTCGCAGCCCTCCTGAAAACAAAAAATTTTGTAAATGAAAGCCAAATAGTAGTATGCGATCTGCCAGATGCCGTTCGCTGTTTTGTCAGAAATAATTCTTCAATGATAATGATAGACTTCTTACAATATGAAATCACAATTGCACTCAACTCAAATATTGTCACACCTGATGAACTTAAAGAACGGGACGAAAAAATCCGGGAAATTTATAAAAAAACCATATCCACATTAAAAGAATATATGGATGAATGCAGCAATGCAGGATTTGAGAAATATTTCGAATAAATATAATAAAAACAAAGCGGAGTTCATAACGAATTCCGCTTTGTTTTTATTATGTCAATATGGTGTCAGATATTATTCTCCCTCCCCCGCAGGATTCACATGAACCATAATATGCTTTACCTTTGGAAAATTCCGCTCAACATCATCATGAACAGCTTCTGCAATATTATGTCCTTCCTTCAGCGTATATGACCCGTCTGCCTGTATTTCCAGATCCACATATATTTTATTGCCAAATATGCGTGTTTTCAGCAAATCAATGCCTTTCACATTTTCATTTTTCATGACACGATTATAAATCTGCCTTTCTGTTTCATCATCGCACGAGTGATCAACCATTTTATTCATGGCATCCTTAAAAACATCAAAAGCAGCTTTTACAATAAACACGAAAATCACCAGACTGGCAATAGAGTCCATAACGGGAAAGCCAAGTCTTGCTGCTCCGATTCCTATCAGAGCTCCTACTGAAGAAAATGCATCCGAACGATGGTGCCATGCATCTGCCATTAATGCACTGGAATCGATTTTCTTTGCATAGTGTCTTGTATACCAGTACATTGCCTCCTTACTGACAATTGACACTATTGCTGCAATCAGTGCTAAAATTCCCGGAACCTGCAGTTCACTGTAATTACCGTGCAGAATATTTTTTAACGCATCCATTCCGATTCCGAGTCCCGTAATAAAAAGAACTGCCGCAAGGAGAACAGCAGCAACACATTCCATTCGTTCATGCCCGTAAGGATGCTCTTTATCAGCTTTCTTTGTTGCCAGCTTAATTCCGATAATGACCACGAATGTGCTGAACACATCAGATGCTGAATGAACGGCATCGCTGATCATAGCACTGGAATGTGCTATTATTCCCGCCATAAACTTAAATGCAGAAAGCACCACATTTTCAATAATAGTAATATATGACACCCTGTTTGCTGTCCTCTGAAAATCAGTTTCATCAGCATTTTTCTTCCCTGTTATTGTTCTCTTTTCTTCCATATCGGTTACCTCCGTCTGTAAATATAGTGAACGCAAAAATGTATTTCGTCTACTATAAGATAACTATGTGACACTATATTCGCAGGGATTCAGATACCGGATTTTTGAATGGTAAAAAAAACACCCACGAATCAGTATTAGCAACTACTGTCCCGTGGATGAAATATTCCACTGTCACTTATGTGACCCGACTCCATGACATTCTGCCACGGTCTGCTCAGTTTGTACTGTAGATCTTATGCAGTGCAAAGAGTTCCCTCTGTTATATTATATGCGTTAATGCCTGTCAGGTATATTTTTTTATGGTTCATTCCTTTATTTCTATTCCGGCAAGGGCAAGAAACTTTTTATCCGTCTGTATTCCCTGCGTTATAAATTTTCCGTCTTTAAACAAAGCATATGTTGTAACCGGTGAAGGTGTATTCTGTGCGGTTTCCTTATCTGTTATATGAACTACCTTCAGGCTGACATTATGCTTCTTTGCAGCTTCTTCATTTTAAATTTCCTCTCCCGCATTTTCCATTACACTTTCCCGAACAGCACCCGCAGGAACACTTCCCGGATTTCATATTTTTAAAAATACTTACCAGTGCCCTGATAAATGCCACAGCAACAAGCAGAATAATGATTATATCCCAGATATTCATTAGATACCTCCGATAATCAGAAGCACCGCTCTTACTACAAGAGCAGCAGCCCATGCAACTGCGCACTGCCATACAAGTACTGCCGCCGCCCACTTCGTGCCAAGTTCACGTTTTATCGATGCAATTGCTGCGACGCACGGAGTATAAAGAAGGCTGAATACAAGAAGTGCAGCTGCTGAAACCGGAGTAAGTGCACTGCTTATATCTCCTGCAAAAAGAATCTCAAAAGTTGAAACCACGCTTTCCTTTGCAATGAAACCGGAAATAAGTGAGGTGCATATTCTCCAGTCACCAAGTCCGAGCGGTTTGAACAGCGGAACAAGCAGCCCTGAAACTGCTGCAAGAATGCTGTCCTGAGAATCCTTAACCATATTTAGTCCAAAATCAAAACTCTGAAGGAACCATATGATTACGGTAGCAGCGAGGATAACGGTGAATGCCTTTTTCAGGAAGTCCTCTGCCTTTTCCCAAAGAAGCTGCCCGACATTTTTCAGACCCGGCAGTCTGTAGTTTGGAAGCTCCATTACAAACGGAACAGCTTCGCCTCTGAAAAGTGTTCCTTTATACAGAAAAGCTGCAAGTATCCCGAATATTATTCCGAGAACGTAAAGTCCTGTCATGATCAGGCCTCCCTTTCCAGGAAAAAATGCATTTACGAAGAAAGCGTACACCGGAAGCTTTGCGGTGCAGCTCATAAAAGGTGTAAGAAGAATAGTCATCTTTCTGTCACGGTCACTCGGGAGAATACGTGTTGACATTACAGCAGGCACTGTGCATCCGAATCCGATAAGAAGCGGAACAATACTTCGTCCGGAAAGGCCGATTTTTCTGAGAAGCTTATCCATGACAAATGCAACTCTTGCAATATATCCGCTGTCCTCCAGAAGTGAAAGGAACAGAAAAAGAATTATTATTATCGGCAGGAATGAAAGAACCGAACCGACTCCGGCAAAAAGTCCGTCCATAACAAGGCTGTGAACAGCAGGGTTGACACTGAGTAAGTCCAGCAAAGATGAAATCTTATCACCTAAACCGTCAATCGCCATTTCCATAAGACCCTGAAGCCATGCACCTATAACGTTAAATGTCAGGAAAAATACTGTCATCATAATAAGTATGAAACAAGGAATAGCAGTATATTTTCCGGTCAGTATTCTGTCCAGTTTCTGACTTCGTATATGTTCCCTGCTCTCCTTCGGCTTTACAACAGTCTGACTGCAGACCTTTTCTATAAACGAAAATCTCATCTCCGCAATGGCGGCACTTCTGTCAAGACCGCTTTCTTTTTCCATCTGAATGATTATATGTTCGAGCATTTCCTCTTCGTTTTCTTCAAGCTCAAGCTGCTTTGTAATCAGCTCATCACCTTCAACAACTTTTCCTGCTGCAAAACGAACCGGAATTCCCGCTTTGACAGCATGATCTGAAATGAGATGTTCAACCGCATGCATACATCTGTGAACTGCACCGCCTGAATCAGCTATATCACAGTAATCCTGCGGACATGGTTTTTCCTGATATTTTGCAATATGAAGAGCGTGTTCAACAAGTTCATCAACGCCCTGATTCTTTGCCGCTGAGATCGGAACAACCGGAACACCGAGAAGTGCCTCCATTCCGTTTATATCGACAAGACCTGAATTTGCTGTCATCTCATCCATCATATTAAGAGCAATAACCATAGGCACTCCCATCTCAAGAAGCTGCATAGTCAGATAGAGGTTTCTCTCAATATTCGTTGCATCAACTATATTTATTATTGCTTTAGGTTTTTCCTTAAGTACAAAATTTCGTGAAACAATCTCCTCGCTTGTATATGGTGACATGGAATAAATGCCCGGAAGGTCTGTAACAAGTGTCTTTGTATTTCCTTTTATCGGACCGTCTTTCCTGTCTACTGTAACTCCCGGAAAATTTCCGACATGCTGGTTTGACCCGGTGAGCTGATTGAAAAGTGTAGTCTTTCCGCAGTTCTGGTTTCCGACAAGTGCATATGTAAGAATCGTTCCGTCCGGAAGTACATTTTTGTCATCCGTTTCATGATTATGATATTTTCCGCTCTCGCCAAGTCCCGGATGAGCAGTTTTACTGATTTTTTCAGCACGTTTATGTTTCCCGCTTACTGCCGTAACCGGTTCGACCTCTATTCTGCCCGCATCCTCAAGCCGGAGTGTAAGTTCATAACCTCTTATCCTTATCTCCATAGGATCTCCCATCGGAGCCAGTTTGACAACTGATATCTCCGTTCCAGGAATTACACCCATATCAAGAAAATGCTGTCTGAGTGAACCTTCTCCTCCTACGGCTGTAATCACTGCATCTGAACCCACTGAAAGCTCTTTTAACTTCATGACACGTCCTCCTCTCGTAAATACTCACAAAAATTATATCACATTTTCAGAGAAAAGTACAGTACACAGAAGGCTTATTGACTGAAAATTTTTTGCATGATATAATTATGTAAAAAGTAAATACAGGTGAGGAATATGAAAAAAATAAACCGCACACCTCTCATGAAACTATATCTGCTGAAATTTATTTTGAGACTCAGTGTATTTTTCAGCGTACTGGTAATATATTTAACGCACAGAAATATTCTTGTGGAATTCATGACGCACAGATTTTTCAGTATAAAAGAATACGGAATCTGTCCGCTTCATATCCTGTGGGCCGCATTTATGTTCATGATGATAAGGCATCTCTTCCCTCCCGACTTTTTCACCATGGCTCTGAAAAAAGAAAAGCGTGAAGAGTTTAATGAGGTTCCTGACTACGACAGGCTGGAACTGTTCAGATTTATTCAGGATCAGAACATACGTGCCTGGACTGTAATGCTCATATGGCTTTCGGTCAATGCCGTTTTTGCAGCGCTCTATCTCTTTGGCATAATCAAAAGTGCCGATCTGCTTATGCTTTCTGTATTTTATTTTCTTTGTGACTACATATGTATTATATTCTATTGTCCGTTTCAGGACTTTATTATGAAGAACAAATGCTGCGTAAACTGCAGAATATATGACTGGGGACATTTCATGATGTTCACGCCGATGCTTTTTATCAAAAATTTTTTCAGCTGGAGTCTTTTCTTCACTTCTCTGGTTGTACTGATAAAATGGGAAATTGTCTATGCAAAACACCCTGAACGCTTCTGGAGCGGTTCAAACCGGAAACTTCAGTGCATCTCATGTAAAGACAGGACATGCCAGATTAAAAAAAATATCAGAACCAGCGTACAAAAGCTGAAAAAATAAGGTGTTAACCGACTATACTTTCCGTAGGTTGTATTTCTCCATGTTGTATGTTAGAATCATAGTGAAAGTTAAAACAAATTTGATTTTCACTACAAATCACAACGAAAGGGATAATAATTATGAACAATTATGTTACAGCAGCGACAATCAAGACGCTGCGTGAAAAATCAAAAATGACACAGGAACAGCTTGCGGATATAATTTCAGTAAGTGCAAAAACAATTTCAAAATGGGAAACAGGACGCGGTCTTCCGGATATCACCCTTCTGGAACCGCTTGCATCTGCACTTAAAATTTCAGTAGCTGAACTTCTTACCGGCAACTGTGTTGAAAACACCAACAAATCCGGAAACATGCTTAAAACAAGATTCTATGTATGCCCGGTATGCGGAAACATTATTTATTCAACCGGTGAAACACATATCAGTTGCTGCGGAATCACCCTTCCCGCTCTTGAGCCTGAAAACGATGAGGATAATCTTATGAATATCGAACGTGTCGAGGATGAATACTTCATTTCCATTGATCATGAAATGACCAAAACTCATTATATATCATTCGCAGCATACGTTACCAGTGACAAGGTTCACATGATAAAATTCTATCCGGAAGGAAACGCCGAAGCAAGATTCTTTATCCGTGGTACCGGTTATCTGTATTTTTACTGTAATCACCACGGACTTTTCAGAAAAATTATAAGATAAATTACAGTGAACGTAAAATTCTTTTTTGCGTTCACTGTATTTGTTTTTATTGACTGAATAAATTTCCCGTGGTATAATTTTACTAACAAACGAAGGTGACAAATAAAAAAATATACTGCCACCTCAGACACTATTCAAAAGCTCAATAGCAGAAAGGAAAAGAAAATGGAGAAAAAAACAAAACAATATTTATTAATCACCGTAACAGCCGTCGTTCTCTTTGTGGCATTGATTAATTTACCGGATGTCCTGAGTTTCGCAGGAAAAATCATCAGCCTTGTTCTTCCGATTATCGCAGGCGGTATTTTAGCTCTGTTTATAAGTGTTCCGATGGACGGCATAAAAAACATACTGAACAGACTCTTTAACCAAAAAAAGAAAAGACTGTCAGATAAGCTCATTCATATTCTCAGTTTCATTTTAACCATAATATGTGTGGTATTTGTACTGATAATTGTTTTAACTCTTCTGATTCCTGAAATTACTCAGTCCGTTCAGAATTTATTTGAACAAATTAAAAGCAATATTCCTGTATTGCTTACTTATCTTGATAAACATCAGCTTCATGCGGAATGGCTTAACGACATACTTTCTGACATCAATATTGATCAGGCTATGAACCAGTTTTTAGGAGGTCTGAATATACTTTTACCGAATGTGGCAGATGCGCTTTCCACAACTGTAAAATTTATTATCACAGCAGCCTTTTCAATTATTATATCAATTTATATAACTCTTGACCGTAACAGGATAGGAAGACACACCGGAAAACTGATACGTGCATATTTAAAGCCTGAATGGTCCTCAAATGTCCTTCGTTTCTTCAGTATGTTCCATAAATCATTTACAAAATTCCTGTCCGGACAATGTGGTGAAGCGATTATTTTAGGCACACTGATGTTTGCTGCTTTTACACTTTGCGGATTACCTTACGGAAGCCTTGTCGGCGTACTTACAGCTGTATGTGCAATTATCCCGTATGCAGGAGCCTTTATTTCATGCAGTATAAGCGTTTTGCTTACAATGCTCCTTGATCCTTCTCTGGCAATTCGCTGCATCATTGTTTACCTTATTGTTCAGTTTATTGAGAATCAGTTTATCTATCCAAAAGTAGTCGGAGAATCTGTAGGACTTTCCCCGTTCTATACACTCATTGCTGCAATGATAGGAGGTAAAATGTTTGGGATTATCGGCATTATATTTTTTATCCCCCTTATGGCAGTTGTGGTCGAGCTTTTGAAAGAAAATGTCAGCAACAGACTGAAGGAGTCTGAAGGTGTTTCAGGAAATACTTAGAGAAAGTTTCTGATTAAAAACAAAAAATTTTGCGTATGATATGACTGAAGACATTTTATTATGTTTACACCATTAAAGGAAGTGTTAAAGTATATTATGGAACAATACACAGTAACCGGTATGAGCTGCGCTGCCTGTACTGCACGAGTGGAAAAGGCAGTATCAGGAGTTAAAGGGGTAACTTCCTGCTCAGTAAACCTGCTGACAAATTCCATGGGCGTTGAGGGAACGGCTTCTGCTGATGAAATCATAGCGGCAGTCCGCAGAGCAGGATATGAAGCAGCACTGAAAAAAGGAAATAAAAACACGCCGGAGTTTAACAGTGAAGACGCATTAAAGGACAAAGAAACTCCCCTCCTAAAAAAAAGACTTACTGCATCCCTTGTATTTTTAATCGTTCTTATGTACATTTCCATGGGGCATATGATGTGGAACTGGCCTCTTCCGTCTTTCTTCACCAATAACCACGTGGCTCTGGGTATTTTACAGCTGTTACTTACAGGTGCAGTTATGATTATAAACCAGAAATTTTTTATCAGCGGATTTAAAAGTCTGCTGCATCGTGCACCGAATATGGACACATTAGTCTCATTAGGCGCTTCTGCAGCTTTTGGTTACAGCACTTTTGCTCTGTTCGCAATGACAGCTGCCAGTGCAGATGAAGCTATGTCCTGGACTCACGAATTTTACTTTGAATCTTCAGCGATGATACTTACTCTGATAACTCTTGGTAAAATGCTTGAAGCACGTTCGAAAGGTAAAACAACCGATGCACTTAAAGGTCTGATGAAGCTGGCACCAAAAACTGCAACGCTTGAGCGGAACGGTGCAGAAATAAACGTTCCGGTTGAACAGGTGAAAAAAGGTGATATCTTTATCGTTCGTCCCGGTGAAAACATACCGGTTGACGGAGTAGTTCTTGAGGGAAACAGTGCGGCAGATGAATCAGCACTGACCGGTGAAAGTATTCCGGCAGAAAAAACAACCGGAAGTACAGTTTCTGCAGGAACGCTGAACCAGTCGGGATTTATCCGCTGTCAAGCATCAAGAGTCGGTGAAGACACAACACTTTCACAGATTATACAGATGGTAAGTGATGCCGCTGCAACAAAAGCACCGATTGCAAAAACTGCAGACAAAGTGTCAGGGGTATTTGTTCCCGCTGTCATTGTCATTGCAGCGATAACTGTGGCAGCATGGCTTATCGCCGGACAGACAGCAGGGTTTGCTCTGGCAAGAGGAATATCTGTACTTGTGATTAGCTGCCCCTGTGCACTTGGACTTGCCACACCTGTAGCAATCATGGCCGGCAGCGGAATGGGTGCTAAAAACGGCATTCTCTTTAAGACGGCTGTATCTCTTGAGAAAACAGGAAAAACACAGATTGCGGCACTTGACAAGACAGGAACAATAACACAGGGAAAACCAATGGTTACTGATATAATTCCGGTAAACGGCATCAGTGAAAAAGAACTTTTATCATTAGCTTACACACTTGAGATAAAAAGCGAGCATCCGCTTGCAAAGGCTGTTAATCAAAGAGCCGAACAGGACGGTCTGACGGCTGAGAAAACCGAACAGTTTGAAGCTTTACCGGGCAACGGACTTACCGCTTCTCTTGGAGGTGAAGTACTGCTTGGCGGTAATTACAGATTTATCAGTAATCATATAACAGTGCCTGAAATAATATCTGCAAAATCCTCACAACTGTCGGAAGAGGGAAAAACTCCGCTGTTCTTTGCCCGAAACGGTGAGCTGTGCGGTATTATCGCTGTTTCTGATACTATTAAGGAGGACAGCCCGCAGGCAATAAGGGAAATGCAGAATATGGGCATTCATGTGGTGATGCTGACGGGTGATAACGAAAAGACCGCAAGAGCCATAGGGAAAAAAGCCGGTGTCAGCGAAATTATTTCCGGTGTGCTTCCGGGAGACAAGGAAAGTGTAATCCGTGACTTACAGAAAAAAGGCAGTGTTGTCATGGTTGGTGATGGTATCAATGATGCTCCGGCACTTACAAGTGCTGATATCGGAATTGCCATTGGTGCAGGATCAGATGTTGCAGTCGATGCAGCGGATGTAGTACTCATGAAAAGCCGTCTTTCCGATGTTCCTGCAGCAATCCGTCTGAGCCGTGCTGTACTTCGTAACATTCACGAAAATCTGTTCTGGGCATTCATCTATAACATTATAGGAATTCCTCTGGCTGCCGGCGTATTTATTCCTGTATTCGGCTGGCAGCTTAATCCGATGTTTGCCGCAGCAGCAATGAGTTTATCCAGCTTCAGCGTAGTAACCAACGCACTGCGCCTGAACTTTTTTAAAATGCATGATTCCAGACGGGATTATAAGATAAGGAAGAAAACTATAATCAGGAGTGAAAATGAAGAAAACACAAAGGAGAAAACATTAATAATCAAAGGCATGATGTGCGAACACTGCGAGAATCATGTAAAGAAAGCACTTGAAACAATTGACGGCGTAAAGAATGCCGAAGTCAGCTGTGAGACAGGAACTGCTGTTGTTTCTCTGGAAAAAGAGATTTCTGACAAGGTCCTGAAAAAAACTGTTGCTGACCAGGGGTATCGTGTAACAGGTATTAAACTATAAAAATAAGCAAATAGACATTTATATTACTTTCCAATATCCGCTCTTAGTAGAACCACAATGTTCAATGATTCTATTATTCTTCATTTTTTTAACATGATATTTAGCTGAATCAAGAGTTAAATCAAGATTTCATTTTCGATAGATGCTTAACCTCATTAATATGACCATTCCCTTAATTTGTTGATATTTTTAAGGGAATGAGTATTTGTTTGAGGGAATCACTTCAATCTGTAATAGCAGATGTTCTTTCCGGAGCCTTCCCGTTTCAATTCACCGGATGCGACCAGCTTACGAAGAGCACCCTCGATGGAGCTTATACTGAGATACGGACAAAGTTCACGAATGTCCTGCTTGGTAAAACGGCCAACTTTATTCATCGTTGCATGTCTTACTGTTTCCAGCGCAGGCAGTTTTGTTTCAACCAACGCAAAGCGGTCTTCAAAATCCTTGTAGGCTGCAAGGACAGTTCCAAGCAGATATTTGATAAACGGAAGAACGTCCCCGGTACCTTCATGCCATCCGTTTTGTGACTGACCGAGTGCGTCATAATAAAGGTCTTTGTTTTTGGCAATTTTGGCTTCAAGGGAAATATACTTTCCAACATAAAAACCATTTCGGTATAACAGCAAGGTTGTGAGCAATCGGCTCATTCTGCCGTTGCCATCATTAAAAGGATGGATACACAGAAAATCGTGGATAAATACCGGAATCGCAATCAGCGGTTCGACTTCCATATTACCAATAACACGATTGTATTCCTCACAGATTCTGTCCAGTACTTCCGGTGTTTCATAAGGGGCAAGCGGAGTAAATAATGTCTCCACATGACCATCCGGGTAAGCAGCACTGATGTAGTTCTGCACACTTTTAGTTCTGTCCGCCATAGGATTATTCATATGGCTATACAGAATTTTATGAAGCTGCAGGATATAATTCTGTGAAATCGGAATCGCATCAAAACTTTCGTGAATGATATTCAACACATCACGGTAGCCTGCGATTTCCTGTTCATCACGGTTTACTGGTGTTGTTTTTTCTTCCACCAACTGCCTGATACGGGTACTTGTTGTCACAATACCTTCAATAGCGTTGGATGCTTCGGTACTTTGAATCTTTGCAATCCCAACAAGTTTCTCAAGTTCTTCCGGTCTCTGTTTCAGATACATTTCCTGTTTTCCGGCTTCTTTATATATCGCTGCAATCAAACCAAGGATATCTGAATCCCACTTCTGATTTTTAATTTCAGAATAATTAAAAGTTCTCATAACCTCACCTCCGAGTTATTCCCTTAAATTATAGTTTAAAATAAGGGAAAAGTCAATGGTATAAGGGAAAGTTCTCTTAATAGTATCGCACATTTAAGGGAAAGCTTAGTTTTTCACCTTCTTCTTTTTCTCCGGCAGTTCCGGATATATCGCTTCAATCAGCACTTTCAGAAATGCAGTGTCATCAACATTATCAACAAGCAGCATTTCCTTTGCTCCGTAATAAGGTATTTCCATCCGGGCATCGGGCATGAGTGCTCTGGCGGCATTTACTGGTTTAATCAGAAATCTGTTGTCATAGATACCACCTATGATTTTGCCGCGGTAATAAAGAATATATTCTCCCATCATCGCACGGTAATTTACTTCATCAAGTCCTGAAAGCTGTTCCAAAATATACTCAAGATATTCCTTCGATGAAGCCAATGAAAAATACTCCTCTCATTTTACATGTCAAAGCCGGACATACCGGCTGTGCTGTCGATTACAAATTCCTTTTACTGCATTTCGCCTTTATTCAATGCTCCACACTACTGTTACTGTGTCAGTGACATCTATATCATCAGCTTCAATATCGAAATTTATACTTTCTTCAGCCAGTTCCGAATCAACACAACTTCTCATCATCAGCTCATTTACCGGCCTTGTTACAAAATCAATTTCACCCCATGAGTAATCAATTGTCATTATTTCTTTCAGACTAACCCCTGCAGCCGCACTAAGTACATTAGCCTTTATCCTCGAATCCTCCACTGCCTTTGCAAGAAGTTCATTCTTTGCAGCTTCAGTATCTGATATTGTGTACTGTATCGAAAACTCCGGCTCACCCGGACAGCGTGACACAACTGAAAGTACTTTTCCAAGAAGCGCATTATCAGAAGCAAATTCAAGCTTCATCCTGTGTGTATATTTGTATCCTGAAAATTTACGTTTCCAGTTATTATTCTTGTCCTGATAACTCTCGTACTCAGAATCAACGTTATAGTACAGGGTTTTCAGATCGCTTTTCTCAAAGCCAAGTTTCTGAAGTTTATTGTTGAGAAATTCTTTTTTGTCAGCTGAATCCTTTATTGCTTCCTCATATACAGGATAAAGAGCTGATTGTGTTATTGTCAGTCTGATTGTGTCTGGTTTTACTGAGATTTTGCCTTTTCCGGTTACTTTTATTGTTCTTTCCATTACTATTACCTCTTTTAATCATTAATATATTTTTTGGGATTTCCCATAAAGCTCTCCTGCTGTTCAATCTCCAGAACAAGCCCATTCAACGTATTCTCTTTTTTCCCCTTCTTCAAATCACACTCCCATACAGTAACAACCTTCCAGCCCATATCAATAAGCTTCTTCGTATTCTCTGCATCCCGCTCAGCGTTCCGGTTTATCTTGTTCATCCAGAATTCCGTATTCGACTTTGGAACAACAAAGTATCTGCATCCTTCATGCTTATGCCAGAAACAACCGTTGACAAAGATTACAGTCTTATACTTAGGTAAAACGATATCAGGTTTTCCCGGATATCGTTTGTCATTCTTTCTGTATCTGAAGCCTCTGGAAAAAAGATATTTGCATACTATCTCCTCAGGCTTCGTATTCTTTGATTTTATCTGTGACATGTTATAGCTTCTGGTTTTCTTGTCATGTACATCCATATAAATCACCTGTCATGAGTAATGTACGTTAAGGCTCCTGGGGATTAAGAACTATATTTTTTAGTCTGATGAAATCAAACACATTAACAGATGAGTCACCGTTAATATCAGTTATTTTTTTCATTGCACCGCTTAATTCAATATCAAGTAACAGATATCGTTTGAAAATTAAAAGGTCAGAAACATCAACTTTATTGTCCTCGTTAATGTCAACGTTAATGATTTCGTTCTTTTTTTCTTCTTCAGAACTAGTATACACGATTTTCAGAGGAATCTCTTTATTCCATTTCTCCTCAAATTCTTTCATTGTCCTCGTTTCCTCTGCATAAACTGTAAGGTTTGGACATCCTTCAAAGTTCTTATCGATACTCCGTACCGTATGAGGAATATATACAGATTCAAGAAGCTCAGAATCTGAAAAAGCTGCTGTATACAGCCTGCTGGTTCCGTCCGATATTTTTACCTTTTTAAGATTACGGCAGTTGCTGAATGCACCTTCATAAATTTCTCGTGTTCTTTCAGGGACAGTATATTCCTCTCCTGACTTGTTTTCAGGATACTTAACAAGGTCCTGAGAATTATTTGCTTGTTCATATTCGAATAGAATACCGTTATCATCATAAAAAGTATAATTGTCAGGCGATACTTTTATACTTTCAAGATTACTGCAATTTGCGAAAACATTTCCTTCTAACCTGTACACTGAAGAAGGTATTGTAAATGTTATGAACGATTCACATCCGCTAAACGCACGTTCTCCTATAGACTGTATGTTTTTACTCAGTTCCGGAGGCTCAAGAGACAAGCAGTTCATGAAAGTTTTTTCACTTATTTCGGTAATGCCTTCAGGAATATTTATTTTTTCAAGGTAGTAGCAGTTTTCGAACGCACCACCTCCTATCTTTGTTACTCCAGCTGGAATTCTGATTTCAGACAAACCTGTATGTGCAAAAGCATAGTAATCAATTGTTTGTAATGAATCAGGAAGCATGATATCATTAAGATACTCACTTCCGGCAAAACATGTCGTAGAAATTTTGATTACCGGTTTCCCGTCAATACTTTCTGGTATAACCACTTTATGAAGTCTTACATCAGCTTTCAGAACACTTAATTTACCGTTCCATTCAGAATACTGGATCAATGTTGACGCATCATAATACTTAAAGCCGTACACACCAGCATAATCAGATGTCACCTTTTCATCATAACCGTACAGTTTAAAATTGTATTTAGGATTAATACTATCAGACTTTTCATCATATAGAAAACCAATCGCACAGTCACCAATTATCTCAACTGAGTCAGGTACAACAAAATCCCTAAGATTAGGACACTGAAGGAAGGCGCCTTCCCCTATTGAAGTTATTGTCTCCGGAATCAGTACACAATTAATTCCTGTCTGAAAAAATGCATATTCACCTATTGAAGTGACCGGGACAACTTCATCATTTATATTAATCATGAATGGTACAGTTACTCGGCCTTTATTATCCTTCATAAGGTATTCATATAGTTCTGCTGTTCCGTCTTCTTTGAGTATAAAACTGAATTCTTCATCTTCAGTTACATAAACAGTCTCTTCGTCCTGATTAGTTTCTGATGAGCTGTTTTCTGTTGAATCAGCATATATTGAGCTGACGGGAAATGCAAAAGCAAATGTGAGTATAAAAGCAATGACAAATGATATTTTTCTTTTCATAATTCTGTTCTCTCCGTTTTCTAATAGTATAATGATTCCAGCAGCAAAAAGACGCTCTGGAAAAAAGATATTTGCATACTGTCTCCTCAGGCTTCGTATTCTTTGATTTTATCTGCGACATGTTATAGCTTCTGGTTTTCTTGTCATGTACATCCATATAAATCACCTGTCTAAAAGTGTCTTACTTTTCCACTTCCTTAACATACTCAATAAACTTACGAACATCCCATATTCTGTCCTGACGGTCAGCGGGATAAGTCGCTATATATGGTTTAGGAACAACCAGCACAACCTGTTCCGCCTGCATCTCATCCATCTGGGCGGGGGTTATTCCCTGCTGTAATGTACAAAGAAACTTCTGTCGTCCTTTGAGTCTGTCAGCCTCATTAAGAATCTGACGCCATCTGTCCTTACAGGTTGTTTTTGCAGCGAGCGATATTATCTTCTCAACCGGGAATTCAAAGTCATGATAAGCTTCCTGTGAAGGAAAAATGAAGTCCGGCTTTTTATTTCCTTCTGTTACAGCCTGAGAAGTATAAAGGAGATTGTTTCCGTCAAATAATGCAGACAAATGATGCTCCAGACTTTTTCCTGCCCGGCTCTTTCTTCTGTTCATTACCTGACTTGCCAGTGCTGTAAATTCATCAACACTGTCAAATCCTTCTTTTATTCTCGAGCCATATCTTAACTGTTCAACAGCCTTAAAAAGCGAGAATTCCATATTGGTCCAGTCAATAAGTTTCTTATCAGGATTAGAAACGATATATTCCATATGGTCATATGCTTCATTCTGAATTTTTCTTGCTGCTTCTGACATAAGAGCTGAGGAAGGAAAATCAACATCAAGTTTTGAAATGAAATCATAGATTGCAGCTCTTTCAACTGTTTCACTGTCAATACCACTCATCAGAATTATTCTGTTTGTGTCAGCCGGGCTCATTCCGAAAGCATTCAGAAAATGATTTATTTCTGCTTCAGTATTAAGGACAAATCCCTGATATTCTTCATCATTATCTTTTGTAATAACAAGCAGAGCTCCGGTATATTCGGCATTTAAAAGTTCAAACCCTTTTCCGAAATTTGTTATTCTGTATTCGTTTCTTGTACCCTTTCCATAATAAACAAATCTTGTATCTGTCTGGAAGTCATTCTGCCATTTGACTTTTACCCATTTATCTTTATTTTCACCTTTAACACCCGGTTCATTGAAAATAACAGGCACAGACGGCTTTGAAACATATATTCCCGCCTGATGACCTCCGGTAAGACCTGTATCATTGGCTGAAAGGAATTTGCAAAAAGATTTTTCTCCTTTATTCACAGCATTAACAGCCGCATCAGATAATCTGCTCATTTACATCGCCTCCGGAAATGAATTCCTGTCAGTTTTCTTTTCAGTTTCCATTTTTAAAACTATCAGTTTTGCTATATCCGACATAAGTGGAACCACTACGGAATTTCCAAACTGACGATAAGCCTGAGTATCTGACACAGGTATCTTGAAACTATCCGGAAATCCCTGCAATCTGGCACATTCTCTTGGTGTAAGACGTCTCGGATTAATCCCGTCCTGTTCAATCAGTATCTCTGATCCGTCCTTATAATATCGTGCACTCAACGTTCTTGAAACACCGTCCAGAGGTGCTATTCCATATCCAAACCCATTTCCTGCAGCTTTATGTTTGGCTGCGTAGTTCTGAAGATATATCCAGAGTTTATCGGAAAGAGTATATTTTGTATCCACATCTTTCTCCAGTATATCCCTCATAACAGGTTTTGGTTCAACCGGAGTAATATCAAAACTAAAACTAATATCACTGCCAAAAATCTCTTTATCAAATCCCACAATAATGATACGCTCTCTGTGCTGAGGAACATAGTTCTGACCGTCTATTACCTCGCTGAAAACTTTATATCCAAGTTCATCGAGAGATTCTTCTATTACCTTAAAAGTCCTTCCTTTGTCATGACTTTTCAGATTTTTAACATTTTCAAGCATAAACGCTTTTGGTCTTTTAGCCTTAATTATTCTGCAGACATCAAAGAAAAGAGTACCCTGGGTTTTGTCTTCAAAACCAGTTGCACGTCCAAGACTTAATTTTTTTGATACACCTGCAATAGAGAATGGCTGGCATGGAAATCCTGCAACGAGTATGTCGTGATCAGGAATATCCTCAGCATTTACCTGAGTAATATCTCCTTCCGGCATTTCCCCGAAATTAGCAAAGTAAGTCTGCTGGCTGTACTTATTCCATTCGTTTGAATACACGCATTTTCCCCCTGCGTTTTCAAAAGCGATCCTCATACCGCCTATTCCTGCAAAGAGATCAATAAACTTAAAACTATCACTGTTTGCAGCTTCGTCATGTTTGTTCTTATTAATCATCTGTATAACTGCTCCGGATACACATTCCTGAAGTGACTGACCTGTTTTGTCAGAATATTCTGTTAAAGCATTATATACGTCCTCATCTATTCTTAAATGCAATTGTTTGGCCATTTGCTATCCGTCCTTCATATAAAATACCAATGTATTTTTATTATATCATACAGGGAAAAATAAATCAACTGGGTAAAATAATATACCTTATTTTACCCGGTTGGATGTGGTTGGTTGTATTTGATTTTGGAACGACAAAGTATTGCAAATGGTATATATATGTTTGACAAAACACGCTCTTATCCCTTATAATATAATTGGTTATAATTTCATTTTCCACAACATTAACAAGGAGGTAAAAGTCAATGGATTTACTATACTCAAACAT
>JAUNJJ010000171.1 GCA_030533325.1 Oscillospiraceae bacterium | reverse complement strand
GTAAAACTATACAGCGAATTAAAAGTGAAGATACAGTAAATAAAACCAAGATAGTAATAACAGATCCGAAAACAGAATCATCAAAAAGATTAATACCTATACCTGAATGCATTGTTTCCATTATTGAAAAACTTAAATCAAAGCCTGAGTATTTTATTCTGTCCGGCACTGAAAAGGCCTGTGAACCGAGAACTCTTCAGTACAGATTCCGAAAGATACTTTCTAACGCAAAACTGCCGTCAGTTCACTTTCATTCACTGAGACATGTTTTTGCTACCAGGTGTCTTCAGTCGGGTATGGACGTTAAGACTCTTTCTGAGATTCTTGGTCACAGTCGTATAGAAACTACTTTAAATCTTTATGTTCATTCTTCTTTTGAACAGAAAATAAAGGCTCTGAACATGGTTGATATGGGATTCTGATGCTTTTCGCAAAATAAATAGTTCCACGAAAGATCCATGAGGGGAGTGAGGATGGTTGGCATTGGACTTATTTCCGCATAATGCTGAAGCGTATGAAGCTTCGGTAAAAATGCTTCAGGAGAAGGGAAAAGCCGCTGTTATTCACCCTACAGGTACAGGCAAGTCATTCATAGCCTTCAAGCTCTGCGATGACAACAGAGACAAAACAGTCTGCTGGCTCAGTCCCTCTGAATACATATTCAAAACCCAGCTCGAAAATCTCAGAGCTGTTTCAGACAGGACTACCACAGACAATATCCGTTTCTTCACCTACGCCCGCCTTATGAATCTTTCTTCTGAAGAGATTTCAGAAATAACCCCGGACTACATCATACTCGATGAGTTCCACCGCTGCGGTGCAGCAATGTGGGGAGCCGGCGTGAAGCGTTTACTTGATATGTATCCCGGTGCTAAGGTGCTCGGTCTTTCAGCAACTTCTGTCCGTTACCTTGATAACCAGCGCGATATGGCAGATGAACTTTTCGACGGAAATATCGCTTCGCAGATAAGTCTCGGTGAAGCAATAGTACGCGGAATACTGAATTCCCCGAAGTACATTCTGTCTGTGTTCTCATACAAGGAAAACCTTGAGATGTACGAAACAAGGATTCAGAATCTGAGAAACCGTGCAGCAAAGGATGAGGCGGAAAAAATTATCGAAGCACTTCGCCGTGCACTTGACATGGCAGAGGGACTTGATGTTATCTTTGAACGTCATATGGAAAACAGAACGGGAAAGTACATTGTTTTCACAGCAAACTACGATGCTATGCAGGATGCTATTGACCATGCGGAAGACTGGTTCGGAAAGGTTGACACTGCTCCGCACATTTATTCCGTTTATTCCGATGACCCGGCATCAGGTAAAAGTTTTCAGGACTTTAAAAACGACGAAGACGAGAGCCATCTCAGACTTCTGTTCTGCATTGATGCACTTAATGAGGGTGTTCATGTCGAAAACATTTCGGGAGTAATACTTCTGCGTCCGACTGTATCACCGGTGGTTTTCAAACAGCAGATAGGTCGTGCACTTTCGGCATCCAGGAATACAGTACCGGTTATTTTTGATATTGTAAACAATATTGAAAACCTCTACAGTATTGATTCCGTTAAGGAAGAGATGCAGGCAGCGATTACCTACTATCACTATACCGGAGAAAACAGTCTGATTGTAAACGAAAGCTTTACAGTAACTGACGAAGTTGCAGACTGCAGGAAACTTTTCGAGGAACTTGAAGGCACACTTTCAGCCGGATGGGACATCATGTTTGACAAGGCGAAGGAGTACAGGGAATTTCACGGCGACCTGCTTGTTCCGGCAAAGTACATTACACCGGACGGCTACGCACTCGGAAACTGGCTTCACGCACAGAGGAAGTGTTATTTCGGCAAGGGCAGCAGAAAGCTTACACAGACTGAGATAAACAAACTGGAGAGCATAGGCATTGTCTGGGAGAGCCGCCTTGATTATATCTGGGAACAGTATTTCACTGAAGCAGAGAAGTATTACCGGAGATGCGGCAATCTGAAGGTTCCCGCTGATTACATCTGCGAAAACGGAATGAAACTCGGCGTATGGATTCAGAGAATGCGCTCGGCAAAGTCGGACGAAAGACTCGGTGTTCTGTCACCTGAGAAGCAGAAGAAGCTTGAAAGTATTGGCATGGTCTGGAGTGCTGTCAGTGCACAGTGGGAGGAGAATTACCTCGAAGCTGAGAAGTACTACAACATTCACGGCAATCTTGATATTCCTTCGAAGTATGTTACGGATAGCGGAGTCAAGCTTGGAAACTGGATTGTCAGCCTGAGGCAGAAAAAAACAGGTACCGGCAGAGGAAATCCGCTGAGTGATGCTCAGATTGCGCGGCTGAATCGAATAGGTATGATCTGGGATACGGAAAAATACAGATTCGATGTGGGGCTGGAACATGCGAAAAAATATTTTAATGAAAACGGTAATCTTAAAGTGCCGTCCACTTATGTATGTGAGTATGACGGGTATACTTTGGGGTTGTGGATAAATTTAAAAAGAAGACAGTATAAGAAGCATTCGCTTTCAAATGAAAATATAAGGGGTCTCGAGGAAATCGGGATGGTTTGGAGTTTGAGGGGGAAGTCGTGAAGATGAAGGGGTGACTGCTTTGAAGAATCTGCTGATAGTTGGTGCCGGTGAATACGGACAGCTTGTCAGAGAAACGGCATATGAGTGCGGATATCAGAAAGTGGAGTTTCTCGATGATAATTCAGAACTTGCAGTTGGCAGGGTTGATGAATTTGAGAAATTTTCCGGAATGTATTCGGAATTCATAGTTGCTGTCGGTAACTCCGAAGTCAGAAGAAAAGCTGCTGAAAAACTTGAAACAGTTTTCCCGCTGGCAACGATTGTTCATCCCAAAGCGTATGTATGCGGTACTGCAAAGTTAAGTGCTGGATGCATTGTGGAAGCGTGTTCAGTTGTCAATGCGGGTGCGGTTCTTGGAAAATGTTCTTTTGTCAATGCAGGTGCTGTGGTTAATCACAACAGTATTGTGGGTGATTATTCACAGATTGACTGCAATGCGGTAGTTGCGGCAAGGGCTGAGGTTCCGGAAGGAACTAAGGTTTTGAGCTGCACTGTTTGGAACACGAAACCTGCGATGCCGGTTGGTGAGGGGACGTTTTTCTAACGCATTTTTATCCTGAAAAAAGTTTGAATTGGAGTTTAGGGAATGGTTTTTAAGATAGTTTTAGGTGTTCTTTTTCTTGCATTTGTTGCATTAAACTGTATAGCTGCTATGAAAAAAGGTGATTCTGTTTTCAGAAATGAACCTTCTCAGCAGAATCCTGTAGAAGGAAAAAAAGTTGTTTTTGTCGAGGATGAAAACGATAAGGAAAATGCAGACGGTGTAAAAGGTCATCTCGAAGCTGTTGGCAGCAGCAAAGGCAAGAGAGGATTTTACTGCAGATATATCAAGCGTATTATTGATATGTTGGTTTCATTTTTCGGACTTGTTATTCTCTCACCGGTATTTGCTGTTCTTTGCATTGCCATTAAGATAGATGATCCGGGTCCGGTTCTGTTTACTCAGAAAAGACTTGGTCAGAACAAGCAGTACTTCAAACTTCACAAGTTCCGCAGCATGAAGATGTGCACACCGCATGATGTACCGACTCACATGCTTGAGAATCCGGAACAGTACATAACCAAAGTCGGAAAGTTTCTGAGAAAGAGCAGTCTTGATGAACTTCCTCAGATCTGGGATATATTCATTGGAAACATGAGCATCATAGGACCACGTCCGGGTCTCTGGAATCAGGATCTTCTTACTGCTGAGAGAGACAAGTATGACGCAAATGATGTAACTCCGGGACTTACCGGTCTTGCACAGATAAGCGGCCGTGATGAACTGGAGATTCCGGTTAAGGCAAAGCTTGACGGTGAATATGCGGCAAAGGTAAGTTTGGGAATGGATATTAAGCTGTTCTTCGGAACTATTTTATCAGTTGCAAAGCATGATGGAGTAGTTGAAGGGGGAACGGGTGAGATGAAAAAGAAGGAAAGTATTAAGCAATGAAAAAGATACTCATAACAGGGGCGAACAGCTATATTGGGATATCAGTTGAAAACTATCTGAAGAATTATTCAGATGAATACATAATTGATACAGTTGATATGATTGACGGTTCCTGGAGAAATAAAGATTTTTCAGAATATGATACGGTTTTTCACGTTGCAGGTATTGCACATTCGGACAATGGTAAGATAAGTGCTGAGAAAGAAAAGCTTTACTATGCTGTAAACACAGATCTTACTGTTGAAACTGCTAAGAAAGCTAAGGCTGAAGGAGTTAAGCAGTTTATTTTTATGAGTAGTGCGATTGTTTACGGTGACAGTGCGCCGATTGGTAAGAGCAAGGTAATTACGAAAGATACTCCGGTTTCACCGGCGAACTGTTACGGTGACAGTAAGGTACAGGCTGAGAACGGAATCCTTCCGCTTCAGAGTGATGATTTTAACGTGGTGGTTTTACGACCGCCGATGATATATGGTAAAGGCAGTAAAGGAAATTATCCTGTGCTGTCGAAGATGGCAAGGAAGTTGCCGGTTTTTCCGTATGTTGAAAATCAGAGATCTATGCTTTATATTGAAAATCTGTGTGAGTTTATAAGGCTGATGATTGAGAATGAAGAGCACGGTATTTTCTGGCCGCAGAACGCTGAATATTCGAATACTTCGGAGCTTGTGAGGATGATTGCTGAGTGCCATGGGAAGAAGATTGTTATGGTGAAAGGGGTTACATGGATGCTGAGGATTATGAGTCATGTTACGGGGCTGGTGAATAAGGCGTTTGGGAGTTTATCATACGAAGAAAGTATTTCTGAGTATAAGGATAAGTATCAATTGTTTTCAGTAAATGAGTCGATAAAAAAAGCTGAGGTAACTAATGAATAAAGGAATTCAAGATATAACATTTATTATTCTTACTAAAAATGAGGAATTAAATCTTCCGGATTGTTTGAAATCCATTGAAGGTTTTGCTAAAAGGGCAGTAGTCATTGATAGCGGAAGTAAAGATAGAACTGTGGAGATAGCACGAAATATGGGCGCTGATGTATATGAGCATCCATTTGAAAATTACGCAAGACAGTTTAATTGGGGTATTGATAATACCAATATAGATACAAAATGGACTTTTAGATTAGATGCTGATGAACGCTTAACGCCTGAATTATGCAATAAATTATCTGAAATAATAAAGGAACATAGTGACGATAATGTAAATGGAGTTACTATGGAAGCTTGGCTTTATTTCATGGGTAAAAAGATTAAGCATGGATGTCATAATAAAAGAAAACTGATGATGTTTAAAACTGGATTCGGAAGAATTGAAGATAGGAAGATGGATGAGCATACAGTTTTGTCTGAAGGGGAATCAATCTATATAAAGGAAAGGTTTATTCATTATGACTTTAAGAATATGACGCATTGGGTAAATAAAATGAATTGGTATGCCACTCGTGAGATGCAGGACTATTATGATTTTATTAACGGAACATGTAGTGGAATAAATGGTGATAGTACTGTTATGGACACGAGAAAAAAGAAATTTGGATTGTATTATAAATTTCCTTTATTTTTACGCTGCCATTTATTGTTTTTATATAATTATATAATTAAGCTTGGATTTTTGGATGGAAAAGAAGGATTTGTTTATCATTATATGTATCATAGATGGTACAGGACACTTGTGGATTCGAAAATACTTGAACAAAAGATTACAAATAGTGATTTTGAGGAGACTGGGGACTTAAAATGAGAAACAATAGGAATCTTTTTATTTGTTCTACGCAATATCAGTTGTTTAATTGCATGAATATAATTGAAAATAGGTATCGAAATCAAGAAAATGATTTGATACTGTTGAAAATAAATGATGGATTGATAGATAAGTTGCGTTTTGATGAATTAAA
>JAUNJJ010000170.1 GCA_030533325.1 Oscillospiraceae bacterium | reverse complement strand
AGAACTGCCGAAGAAGGCGGAAGAAAAGAACACAAGAAGACTTGAAATAAAATAATAATCAGTGAATGAACACAGCCGCCCGGTTTGCATTTTCTGCAGACCGGGCGGCTGTGTTTTTGCAAACCTGCCTCTTGTATATTTTCCGTTTCTGTGCTATAATAAAATATATGTATCTGCAACTGACCGGGAGGAAGATTTATTGAATTCTTATACAGATAAAGTAAAGGCGATAAATGAAAAACGCGAGTCTCCGCCGCTTGCACATGTTCATAACTACGGATGCCAGCTTAATGTTACTGACGGCGAAAAGCTAAAGGGCATACTGCTTAAGATGGGATACGGGTTTACAGAGCAGCCGGAGGAGGCGGACCTTGTTATTTTCAACACATGTGCTGTAAGGGAAAATGCCGAGGAACGTGTTTTCGGAAACTTAGGTTTCCTTAAGCATTACAAGGAAAAAAACAGGGAAATGATAATCTGTGTTTCCGGCTGTATGACAGAACAGAGTGTTATAGTTGAAAAGATAAAAGAATCCTACAGGTATGTTGATATTGTTTTCGGTACAAATGCATTTGACAGATTCCCGCAGTTTGTTTACGAAGTGCTTAACGGAAGAAAGCATTTTTATGATGAACAGGGTCCGGGAAACAGGATACCGGAAGGAACTGAACAGGTAAGAAGCAGTACGTTCAGAGCTTCGGTTCCGGTTATGTACGGCTGCAACAACTTCTGTACATACTGTATTGTTCCGTATGTACGAGGAAGAGAGAGAAGCAGAGAGCCGGAGGTAATTCTTGATGAGATAAGAGGACTTGTAAACAAGGGCTACAGGGAGATTATGCTCCTCGGTCAGAACGTAAACTCATACGGAAATGACCTTGGAGGAAAAATAAACTTCCCTGAACTCCTAAGAAGAATCAACGCCATCGAGGGTGAGTTTATTGTAAGATTCATGTCATCACATCCGAAGGATGCCGGAAAGGAACTTATCGACGCAATAGTAGAATGCGACAAACTGGGAAATTATCTTCACCTTCCTGTTCAGTCAGGCAGCAACAGTGTTCTTGAACGAATGAACAGAAGATATACCGCAGAACAGTATCTTGAGATAGTTGACTATGCAAGAAGCAGAGATGAAAACTTTACTTTCTCCACTGATATCCTTATCGGTTTCCCTGATGAAACAGAGGAAGAATTTAAAGCTACGCTTGCGATAACGGAGAGAGTACGCTATATCAATATCTACAGCTTCATTTATTCAAAGCGTACAGGGACAAAGGCTGCTGTTATGGAAGATAGCACACCATACTCTGAAAAGCAGGAAAGAATGCAGAGACTCCTTGAGCTTCAGAGAAATATCACTACTGAAGACTATAAAAAATATGTCGGAAAAACCCTTGAGGTTCTTGTGGAAGGCACAGGCAGAAACGGAGAGGGAACGCTTACCGGCAAGAGCAGGGAATTTATAATTGTTAATTTCGAAGGCGACAGTTCGCTTATAGGAAAATTTGTAAAAGTAAAGATTACAGGTGCACGCAACTGGGCGGTTGTGGGTGAACTTGTTAAATAATAATCCGGAGGGAAATAAAATGGACAAAATTATTGCACAGACAAGAGAACTTGGAAAAATGCTTCAGCAGGATGAAAGATACAAGGCATATGTTGCAGCAAGAGATAAAAATGACAATGATCCTGAACTTCAGCAGCTTATAAGCGAATTCAATGATCTGAGAGCAGATCTTAACAACGAGATGATTAAGGACGACAAGGATACTGAGAAGCTTAAGGAACTCGATGAAGATATCAAGAATCTTTACAGCAGAATTATGGACAGTGAACCGATGATTGCATTCAATGAAGCAAAGTCCGCGATGGATTCACTTCTCTCGGAAATCAACACAATCATCACTATGTGTGCAAACGGAGAAGATCCGGATACATGCAGTGCTTCACAGTCCTGTACAGGCAGCTGTGCAACATGCGGAGGATGCCACTGATTTTGTTTTTATGAGTACAGGATTTTCCCCTGTACTCATTGTTTGTTATACGAAACAGTCCTTTGCCTGAGCGGCAGGACTATAAGGATAATTAGTTGAGAAGGAAAGTGAAATATGCTTTTTAAGGATATTGACAGAGACAAAATCTCTCCGATGATGAAACAATACTGTGATATAAAGGACAGGTATTCAGATTATATTCTTTTTTTTCGCCTCGGTGACTTCTATGAAATGTTTTTTGATGACGCAATAACTGTTTCACGTGCGCTTGAACTTACACTTACGGGGCGTGACTGCGGACTTGAGGAGAGAGCACCGATGTGCGGTGTACCTTTCCACAGTGCCGATGTGTATACCAAAAAGCTTATAGAACGCGGATACAAGGTTGCTGTATGTGAGCAGCTTACCGATCCGGCTGAGTCAAAGGGGATAGTTATACGCGATGTAGTGAGGATCATTACTCCGGGTACTCTTATAGAGAGCAGTATGCTGGACGATACGGCAAACAACTACATATGCTGTGCATATCTGAAGGACGGGGAATGCGCAGTTTGCTGTGCTGATATTTCCACAGGTGATGCCTCGGTATCAGTAAAGTCAGGAAAGGAACTTGAAAATGAAATCATAAACGATCTCTCAAGATACCGTCCGTCAGAAATAATATTTAACAGTGAATTCCTCAGTCTGAAGGGAGTTTCTGAATTTATCAGCAAAAAACTTGAATGTTCATACACTGTAAGGAACGACAGCTGTTTCGATACGGAAGAGAAGAAGGCAGTTGTGTTTGCACAGTTTTCTGTTTCATCATATGAAGAGCTCTATCTTGAACAGAACGATATCCGGACATCAGCTGTCTGCGGACTTTTTGATTATTTTTATGAAACACAGCGTTCCCTTACAGGACGTTTTACTGAGATAAAACTTGTTGCCGACAATGCGTTTATGGGACTGGATATTGCTGCAAGGAGAAACCTTGAACTCTGTGAGACTCTCAGAAACAAGGAGAAGAAGGGCTCTCTGCTCTGGGTGCTTGACTCAACAAAAACATCAATGGGAAAGAGACTTCTCCGTTCATATATCGAGCAGCCGCTTCTCAGCCCGGCGCGTATTATTGACAGACTTAACGCGGTTGAGGCACTGGTGAATGATTCGGTGACACTTATGGAACTTCAGGAGATGCTCGACAAGGTTTACGATATCGAAAGACTTATGACAAGGGTAATGTACAAAACAGCCACGCCGCGTGACCTTAAGGCACTTTCGCTGACTTCACTTGAACTTCCGGGAATAAAGCAGCAGCTTGCTCAGGTTTCATCCTCAAAGCTTCTTTCATCACTTGAAAGTGACATCTTTACCCTTGACGAGATTTCAAATCTTATAGAGAATGCCATTGTAGATGAGCCTCCTGTAACAGTCAAGGACGGCGGTGTAATCAGAGACGGATTCAACGAACGTCTTGATGAACTCAGGGGAATTATGTCAGGCGGAAGCGATATAATTGCTCAGATAGAGGAACGCGAAAAGGAAAGAACAGGAATCAAGGGACTGAAGATAGGCTACAACAGGGTTTTCGGCTACTATATAGAGGTAACACGTTCCTACTACAGTCTGGTTCCGGATGACTATATCAGAAAGCAGACACTTACAAACTGCGAGCGTTTTATCACACAGGAACTTAAAAATGCTGAAAATACTATTCTCGGTGCCAAGGATAAGATTCTCGTTCTTGAAAACGAAATCTTCAATGAAGTAAGGGACTTTGTTTCATCAAAGCTTGAGGAGGTTCAGAAAACCGCATCTGCACTTGCCGCTCTTGATGTAATGTGTTCCTTTGCATCTGTTGCCGTTGCCAACAGATATACAAAGCCTGAGATCTCCGCTGACGGAGTTATTGATATCCGTGACGGACGTCATCCTGTTGTTGAGCTTATGCTTGATGATGAGGTGTTTGTTCCGAATGACACCTATATTGATACAAAGTCAGGGCGTATGTCTGTGATCACAGGCCCTAACATGTCAGGTAAATCAACCTATATGCGTCAGGTTGCACTTATCACACTTATGGCACAGATGGGCTCATTTGTTCCGGCAAAGTATGCACATATATCGGTTGTTGACAAGATATTTACACGAATAGGAGCATCCGACGACCTTACAGCCGGACAGAGTACATTCATGGTTGAGATGAGCGAGGTGGCTGATATTCTTAAGCATGCCACAAAGCAGAGTCTGGTTATCCTTGATGAGGTAGGACGCGGAACCTCAACATTTGACGGAATCAGTATTGCACGTTCCGTTGCTGAACATATCTGCAGCAGCAGAAACCTTGGCTGCAAGACACTTTTTGCTACGCATTACCACGAGCTTATCGGACTTGAAAATGAAATGGACGGAGTAAAGAACTACAGTATTGCAGTAAGAAAACACGGTGAAAATATCAGATTTTTAAGAAAGATAGTACCGGGTGGTGTGGATGACAGCTACGGAATAGAAGTTGCAAAGCTTGCCGGAGTACCGAATAAAGTTATAACAAGAGCCAGGGAACTTCTTAAGGAACTTGAACAGCAGAGCGCAAATCAGAAGGCAGTATCAGAGAATTCAGATGCACAGATGAGCTTTGACAGCATAAACCATGAAAATGCACTTGACAGGCTCAGAAAGACGAATATCTCTGAGCTTTCAGACAGCGAATGCCGTGAACTTCTTGAGGAAATGTACGGAATGATAAACTGACAGGAGGTAGAATATGCCGTCGATTAACGTACTGAGCCGTGAAATATCAGAACTTATCGCTGCCGGTGAAGTTATCGAGAGACCGTCATCGGTTATAAAGGAACTGATAGAAAATTCTATTGATGCAGGTTCAAAACATATTACAGTTGAGATAAAGCGCGGAGGATCAACATTTATCCGAATTACAGATGACGGCTGCGGAATTTCATATGAGGATGTTCCGAAGGCGTTTCTGCGTCATGCAACAAGCAAGATAAAGGAAGCGGATGATCTTAACAGCCTCCTTACTCTCGGATTCAGAGGCGAGGCTCTGGCATCGGTCTGTGCCGTTTCAAAAACTGAGATAATGACAAGACAGCCTGAAGATGAACTTGGCACGCATTATATGATAGAGGGGTCGAATGAAACTCTCTATGAAAAAACCGGATGTCCTGAGGGAACAACTATTATCATACGTGATCTTTTCTACAATGTGCCTGCAAGACAAAAGTTTATGAAGAAGGATGCCGTTGAAGGCAATATGGTTTGTTCCATCGTAAACAAGATTGCACTTTCACATCCCGAGATTTCATTTAAGCTGCTTCGTGACAACAAGCTTGAATTCAGTACATCCGGGGACGGAAAACTCTACTCCTCAGTCTTCGCTGTTTACGGAAAAGCATTTGCCGGAGATCTTGTTCCGGTTGAATATGAACAGGACGGCATAAAAATCAGCGGATATACAGTCAAGCCTCTCTATTCACGTTCAAACCGTTCCTTTCAGAATTTCTTTGTAAATAACCGTTATGTAAAATCACAGGTCTGTACATCAGCTGTAGAAGAGGCGTACAAGGGAAGCATAATGACAGGAAAGTTTCCTGCCTGCATTCTGAAAATTGAAATACCGCCGGATACAATTGACGTTAACGTTCATCCGGCAAAAGTCGAGATAAGATTTTCAGATGACCGTCCGGTATATGACTGCCTGTTTTTTGCAGTAAAATCAGCTCTTATGAAAGCAGGCCTCGTCTATGATTTTCAGCTTAAGCAGCCTTCATCTGTTCCGGAAGAAACAGAAAAATATGAACAGCCCTCGCTTCCTTCAGTCAGTGTGCCGCTTTCAGCCGGTACAGGTTCTTCTGCAGTTTCATATTCACAGCCTGTGATACCACCTGAACCTTTGCCGGTTTCCGAAACTGAAATAAAGCATGAATCTGAAACAAAGACTGAACCGGAAG
>JAUNJJ010000040.1:22873-29065 GCA_030533325.1 Oscillospiraceae bacterium | reverse complement strand
ACAAAAAACTGCACCCGCCATAAGCAGATGCAGTATCTTATTTCACTCTTCCACGTTTATCTCCACGCCGGACCGGAATTCAAAAAGAATTCTGTCATGAAATATCGTTACCTTCTCCACCATCTGTCTTACTAGATTTTCATCAAACTCTGTTATCTCAGATGTCGAAGCTATAAACTGTTTAAGCTCAGTAATTCTTCGTTTATAATCCTCTCTGTTACAGCTGTCCATTATTACTTTTTCACGCTGGTCTCTCAGTCTGAATATTTCTTCGGATATTTCGTCATAGTTCTCTCTGCGTTCCATTCTTTCCGTAAGTTCCGACTGAAGCTCATCAAGTTTTGAATCAATCTGCTGAACAACATCTGTCTCACTGTCTGATATTGCCTGTTCAAGATTTGCAGTTAGTATTTCTACATATTCGCTGCTGTCTCCGAGCATGATATTCAGGGCAGTTACAAACGCATCCTGAAGTTTACTGTTGTACACTGTTCTTGATGAGCAGTCTCTGAAATTATTTTTTCGGGTTTTGCATCTCCATACGTCTTTTTTCTTTCCGTGCACATTCCACCTTGTAATCTGATAGCTTCCGCTACATTCTCCGCAGTATGTTAGTCCGGTAAAACAGTACTTTGAACTGTGTCTTTTTCTGATATCTTTTCCGTCTTTATTATATCCTCGCCTTGCTATTTCTTCCTGCACAAGCATAAAGGTTTCTCTGCTGATTATCGGTTCGTGATTATCCTCAACATAATACTGCGGCATTTCACCGGTATTTTTTATTCTGCGTTTTGTCAGAAAATCCAATGTGTATGTTTTCTGAAGAAGTGCATCACCCATGTACTTTTCATTTTCAAGCATTTTTCTGACTGTTGAATCATGCCACTTAATATTTCCCCGTGCGCTCTTAATTCCGTCACGTTCCAGACCCCTGCATATTTTACCGCAGCCGGAACCTTCAAGATATTCACGGAATATTCGTTTTACAATCTCTGCCTCTTCAGGATTAATTACAAGATTTCCGTCTTCATCCTTGTCATACCCGAGAAAACATTTTGTATTTACCATTACTTTTCCCTGCTGAAATCTGTACTGCATTCCCAGCTTTACATTCTGGCTTAGTGATTCTGATTCCTGCTGTGCGAGTGATGCCATAATAGTCAGGAGCACTTCGCCTTTGGCATCCATTGTGTTTATAGATTCCTTTTCAAAAAACACAGGAATGTTCATCTGCTTTAAATCGCGTATATAGTTCAGACAGTCAACTGTATTTCTTGCAAAACGGCTTATTGACTTGGTGATTATCATATCAATCTTTCCGTTCCGGCATTCATCAATCATATGATTAAACTCTTCGCGGCGAGCAGTTGATGTTGCACTTATGCCATCATCTGCAAATACCCCGGCAAGTTCCCATTCAGGATTGCTGCATATGTACTCTGTGTAATGTGAAATCTGAGTTTCATAGCTTGTTGCCTGCTCATCAGTGTCGGTTGATACTCTGCAGTATGCCGCAACTCTAAGCTTCTGAACTTCTGTCTTCGTTATTGAATTTCCTTTTTTAGGCTTTTTCGGTATTTTTATTACATTGGGCATAGATTAACACTCCTGTATAAGGCTGTAGACATATTCTGCCCTTTCCACCGGATCTGTAAAATCATCTGACAGAATACATATTGTAAAATTCTTTTTTACTTCAGGTTTCTGACGTCGTATTTTTCCTGTGCGTGGATTCTGAATTGTCTTTCGCAGAATCTCTGCGTTTACTGTTTTAAAAATATCTTCATCCACAATTGCAGGATAATTATCATATCCGGCATACGCTGTCCTGGTAAGCATTTTTCTTACACTGCAGTGAGGAATGGTAAGTCCTGCTGATTTTGCTGAATTCGTCAGTGACATACCGTTCATATAGTTTCTGAATATCTTCCTGATTATTTTTGCTTCATCCTGATTTATAATCAGTTCTCCATTTTCTGTTTTGTATCCGTACACTGTAACTCCTCCTTCAGATTCAAGCCGCATTTCAGATGGAAAATAATCGTATGTCTGTCCTGTACAGTTGAATAATCTATGAATCTGCTGTAAATTTCATCATCAAAACATTCATGCATTATGCTGTGTTCTGTAAATTTCAGAATTTTTTCTGTTTCTCTCAGAACAACTGCATCATGTGTCTGTACATTACTTAATCTTTCTTCCTGAATTTTAAGACTACTCATTTCATTTTCAAGCGCAGTTATTTCGCGAGTAAATACCACACTGTCGATTATATTATGTGCTCTTAGTTTTCTGAGACTGTCCGTTTTCATGTAAATTTCTGTCTGCTTTTCACGAATATTCTTTGTCAGGTCTGCTGACTCTCCGTTTCCGGATAAAGAAAGACTTTCAAAATAAGGTTTCAGAAGAACTTTACGCGAAAAAATCAATTTGTTAATCATTGTAAGAAAAGCTGCTTTGATGCTGTCATCCCTGATTTGTTTCAATGAACACTCTTCTTTATTATGGATATGAGTTTTACAGCTCCAGCAAATACTTTTATCATCCAGTGTCATTCTCTTAAGAAAATCTCCGCATATCCCGCATTTAATATTTCCGGAAAAACAATACCTGTTCATATACACACCGGAATTTGCATGATGATGTCTGGCTCTGAATTTTATTATTTCATTTGCTTTTTCAAATATTTCTCTCCGGATTATCGCATCATGACTGTCTGTAATCAGATAACTGTCTTTTTCGCCATCATTTCTATGCCGTTTAAAAGTGCTGTCCGTATATGTTTTCTGCAGCAGTGTATCACCAATATATTTTTCATTTTCAATTATTCTGTATATCGTACATTCTGACCATTTCAGGGCCCTCCGGGGAGAAATTCCTCTTTCATTAAGTTCCTTTGCAATCGTATATGCACCTTTTCCTGATACAATCATTTCAAAAATTCTGTTTACTGTCTCCGCTTCTTTTTCTTCAATCTCAAGATCACCGTTTTCTGTTACCCTGTAACCATACGGAGCACAGCTTATTTTAAAAGTTCCGTTTTCAAATCTTCGTTTTACTGACCATTTTGAATTCTGTGAAATTGAAGATGACTCCTCAGCCGCCATACTGCTTAATATTGATAGTATCAGTTCATTCTCCTGTGTGCCGGTATCAATATTTTCTTTTTCAAAATACACATAAATCCCAAGTGCCTGCAGTTCTCTGATAACTGATATGCAGTCTGTAGTATTTCTTGAAAATCTGCTTATCGATTTTACAAGAATTTTGTCTATCAGACCTGCCCTGCAGTCACTCAGCATATTCTGAAAACCATAACGAAGCGCCGTTTTTGTTCCTGAAACTCCGCGGTCATAATACAGACCTGCAAACTCCCAGTCCGAATGCAGTCTTATAAATGATTCGTAATGTCGTTTCTGCGTTTCCAGGCTCTCCAGCTGCTCATCACTACCTGTGGATACGCGACAGTAGGCTGCAACTTTCAGTTTTTTCTGTTGCTTTATTACAGTATCTATTTTAGTAATTTTCAATAACATCGCCACCTTTCAGTATCGTATATTAACTCTGTTCAGTGTTATTATCAACCGTTTTCGGAAATAAGTCAGAGTATAAAGGTGAGAATTTTTCAGCATTTAAAGTCTTAAATCTGACATATTCAACACGGGTTATGAGCCTGAGTTCGAGCATTTTTTCTGCTGTTTTCTGCGCTCTGAAGAAATTTATATTTTCAAGTATTGCTTTCTGTTCCATGTTATTTTCACTCCCTTCCACTTATATAGGACAGATAATAAGGTTTTAATAAAAGATTTTATTTAAATCTTTCAAACTATCTATGCCTTTACTCGTTTCAGGAACAAAACACAAAAATGCCCGAAGGCAAACTCAAAATTATTGAGCTTCCTCCGGGCATCGTTTTTATCTTAACATCTCATTAACTTTATTCTGCACCGCTTCATAGTCATATCCTTCAGCTGTAAGTCTGGTCTTTCTCTCAGCACCATTCCCCCACATTCCCTGAATTACTTCCTTTGCGATAGCTGTATAATCCTTCTGTTTAGTAAACTTCGCAGCTCCGTTTGCATCGAAAACTGTATAACCTTCTGCACAGGCTCTGACAGCATTATCGTATACTGCATACGCACCTGTCTGCGACTTAGCATCAGGCCAGCTCTTTCTGACACGATAGATCTGCTTTACATCCGGTGCTGGCTTCGGCTTTACTTGTTCAGAACCTTCGTTCAGATAACCTTCAACCTTCTTCTTAAAATCATTCCAATGCGGAAGAATATACGCCGGGCAGTATTTTCTGCTGTACCAGTGCTGATGAGTAAAGAGTCTGTCAATACCGAGACCGAACTGTTTAAGAAGCGCAGCCGCAAGTCTTGCAGCGTTGTCCTCGGACTTGCTGTCTCTGTCTGTATTACCTTTACCCATGATGCATTCAATTGCGATAGTTTTGCGGTTTCCGTCACCATCACCGTCAGCTGCATGCCAGCCGGAAAGGCTTAACGGAAGATTCTGCCACGCACATGTGTCATCAACGTAGAAATGAACTCTTACATCACCCATGTTGCCGTTAGCTGTCGCACGAGTATACTGTTCAGCCGGTGTTGTACCTGCTGCAGTTGTAATCCAGTCTGTGTTGTGGATGGTTACGCCAAGAATATTGCCTTCCATTGAAGCGGAAGGCATTGCGATATTTCTGCTGTTGTGTTCTGTAAGAAGGTATTCATTTACCTTCACGCCGTTAAGAACTGTAGTTTTGTCTGCTTTTAAGATCATATTATTTTTCCTCCTTTTCTCCACCGCGATGGAGCTGTTCAAGTGTTTCCTTTAATTTTTCAGGTATCGGAAGGCCGAGATGTGCTGCATTTTCAAGAAGTGATACACCTTCGTTTGAAAGGTAGAAAAATATCACCGCTGAACGCAGCACACTTCCGGCTCCGATTACCTGTGTGTCAAGAATATGCGCCATGCCGACAAGGATAAATATCATCACTTTCCTGAAAATGCCCTTAAAGCCAACTTCACTTGAAAGTTTCTTGTCAACAACGGCACACATCACCCCTGTTGTGTAGTCTGCGACCACAAATACGATAAGTGCAACCATTAATCCGTCACAGCCTCCCATAAAATATCCGAGCCAGCCTCCAACTGCTGAAAAGGCCACTCTTGTCATAGTCCAGAAATCCTTCATTCTGCTTCACCTCCCACTTTAAAATATGATGGTTATATCTGAAATGACCGGATGTGTGTTATCCGATCTTCCAAGCCAGCATAAATAATAATTACCCGGTGCAGGAACTCTGCATGGTATCAGATGTGAAATGAACTCACTGCAGTCAAGCCACCAGAACTTCTGTTCGTATCTGTTTCCGTTAAATACTGATGTGTAAATATAGTTCTGAACAGTATCATCTGCTGCCTTACCGTCAGCAGGAATAAGATACATCTCGCCCTTTTCCGTAACTCCTGACGTGTAAGTCATCACAATTGCTGTATTTTCATCAACTCTTATCGGCTCGGTACTTGCCGTATAGACATGTCCGTCCCAGCTGAAATCCTCCTGAGTGTAGCAGAGAGTGTACTGGTTCTCCGGACAGCACAGCCTTTTGTCGTTTCGGATATGGCTGTTCAGATCCTGAATACCGTTCTGAAACACTGTAAAAACCGTATCTCCAAACTTATCAGGCATTCCGTAATGAAACAGATTTTTCTTTGGTGCGGTACCTGTGTTTTTCTCAATCTGCAGAACCTTCGGAACAAGCGAGTTGAAGGTTTCATCCTCATTTGCCTGTACGCCTTTGGTATTCAGATTAGCAGCAAGCTGTCTTCTCTGTTCATCAAGTGCCTGAAGATAATTGTAAATTGCCATTAGTTCACCTCCACGAGTGTTGCCAGAAATATTTCCACCCCTTCAAGTGCCTTAACCGCACCGTTCCAGCTGTTTATCTGTGCCTGTGTTATTCCGTCAAGTACGGTTTTATTGGCATGGGCGTGAAAATCGCTTTCCTTAATCTTATTGAGAATATAGAAATTACTGTGATCATGCATACGGCTGTCAAACTCATCTCTGACCTCATGAATATCATATTCAATTCTGTCTTCAAGCTGCTTGATTTTACTTCCGCAGTCACATGGAGGACTGTCTGAACCGTTTGTTCCGTCTTTTCCATCCCGACCGTCCTTGCC
>JAUNJJ010000040.1:3727-22863 GCA_030533325.1 Oscillospiraceae bacterium | reverse complement strand
ATCTTTACCGTCAATACCATCTCTGCCGTCAGCACCGTCTTTACCCTTAAGGCTTTCAAGCCACTGAGCAAGTGTGCCTCTGAAACCATTCTGCACTGCAAGTTCATAGGCACTAAGGCCGTTTGTTCCGCTGCCACCACAGTTATGGTTCTTCAGCATATCTTCTATCTGTGCTATAAGCTGCTGATAAAGATCCGGTGAAGGCGGAACAGATACACCGCTTTCAAATCCTGAAGGACGGATATTCAGTGTCTTGACAACTGTAGTTGCACGAACTGTATCCGATGCCGCAGTGTCATATCCGAAAAGTGACATCCTTGCAGTACCCGGATGCAGTTCTGCAGGAAGCAGACAGCTTGTACCGTCTATACCAAGAACTCTGTAAAATGTATCCTCGTCCTGACAGAACTGAACCACCTTGTGAAGCGGTTTCCAGTTGTTATCGAAAGCAAAGTGTACCTTCACGAATGATATCTGATCAGCAGCTATAATTTCATGTTCGAGAAGCTCTATGTTCTGGCCTTTTACAAGGTATTTAAGCATTTTTCTTCACCTCGTTCCATGTCTTGGTTTCTTTATCGTATATAATATCTCCGTCAATACATTCAATCTTAGGCATAAACTCATCGCTTCCGCTGAACCAGGAAGCTGACTTTGTAATTGCATTCCACATTTCCATTGAACCTTCATATACAAAAGATTTAATACGAGTGCTGTACGCAAAAACAGAAGCACCAAACTTTTTAACTGTTGAAGCGATAGTAACTTTGGTAATAGACTCATTACGGGTGAAAGCCATATCTCCGATAGTCTCAGCTTCAATCCTGACCTCATTCAGACGACCTTCCTGAAATGCGTATTTTGACAGAGTTTTTACAGTTTTCGGAATTGTTATGCTTTTGATATCGCTTGACGAAAATGCCATAGAGCCGATTGTTTCAAGTGAAGCCGGAATATTTACCGTTCTGAGTTTAGAACAGTTTGAAAATGAAACCCATCCTATTGCAATAACCGTATTTGGAAAAACAACCTCTGTAAGTTCCCTTGACTTGTAAAACATAGCCTCACCGATATAAGTTACTCCGGCACTGATGATAATTTCCTGAATAGTGTCATTGTTGTATAATGGTGAGATGTTCTTAGCCAGATCATAATCATATGTTGCACCTGTGCCTCTTACAAGAAGTGTTCCGTTGCTATAGAGGGTATAGAAAACATTTTCACCAATCTGACCTGTTTCCACAATCTCACCGCAGTAGTCTTCCATTGCGGCTCTGAGTTCTGAAATCTGTGACCTTAGTTCATCATTTGCTGTTTTCAGGTCTTCAATAGTCCCGTTGGCCTCTTCAAGCAGCGTCATCATTGCTGTTACCTTGCATTTTCCGAGAATACATCTGACATATCCGCAGTAGGTTTCACTTGAACGGTAATCCCTGACATCAAGTTCAGTCGCACCTGCACTAAGCCTTACAACACATACAGTAAGATATGTTTTGGTACTGCTGTTTGTAAAGTAAGGGATATTCGGTGATGTTGCAGGTGTCCCCGGAAGAACCTCAAAGCCGATATTTCTGTAGCTTTCTCCTGTATTGCAGCAGATACCGATGGAAACATACCTTGCAAGGCTCTCATCCACATATTTTGAAAGGTCAATGCTGTATGAACTGTCAGAAATAAAATAATGTCCGTCAATCCACGCTTTTCCGCTGCCGATAGTCAGCTGCAGCTTATTTGCTGTCGGCCGGAATGCAGCGCCGTATGTATCCTGAATGCCGTCACAGATAATACTTGAGAGATACTCATTAAAATTCTCCGCTGTATACGTTCTGTCCAGGTTCTTTGAATTGAAAAATCCGAATGAAAATGCCATAAGCTATACCTCCCTGAATGTCGGTGTGAGATTTCTGCCGTTCTGGTCAAAGCTCTCAATCATACCGATAATCTGTATTTTATTCTGACGAAGACCAAATCTGCGGTGTTCAACCGTCACATAATCTCCGACATTGTAATCCGTTTTATACTGAAACTGTGTACTCTGTACTGCAATCTGCGATTCTGAAGCAGTAAGCGGTTCTACAATATTCTGTTTGCCTCTTTCCTTCAGAATTTCAATGTATTTGTCTTCCGGGATAGGCTGCAGCTGACCGTTCTCGTCTTCTTCCTCCTCGGACATATCCTTGGCATCCACATACACTTCATATCTGTCAAGGAGTGTAGGCTCTGTATCTTCATAGAATGTTGTTCTCTTACGCTCTTCGCCATCGCCATGACCGAGTATATATGCAAAATTCCTCTGCACCGAAATGTCAGAGGAATATGTAAAGGATAGTAAATTCGTGTATCTGTCAGAGAAGATTATGTGAGGATTGTCTGTCTGCATCAGACTGCGGTCAGTACCTTCAGAAAGGTCAAGAACCATTTCGTACTGCTCTCCGCTGATTTTATTTAATCGAATGTTTGCTGTGCCGCCTGTTTTCTCACAGATTTTATAGATCCACTCCATAAGGTTGGAGTAGCTTATCTGCAGTTTGGTTTTCTCGTTCCAGCATTCTCCCTGAACTGTTCCGAGTTTAAGTCCGGGGATTTTTCTTTCTGCGGAATCAACAGCGTTTCTTTTAACTGCAGCATGGACTATTTCTGAATATGCTGTTTCAGAAGTAATATTAAGCGTAGGATAAATTATTCTGCGTTCCAGTAAGCACATAAGAAAGCGACCACCAACAATCAGGTAGTCGCCGTCTTCAGCATCAGTTTCTATTTTCACAGACTCTATAAGTCCGAAATGTTCTTTGTCATCGTCCCTTCCGACTATTCTGCCTGTCTGGAAGATTTCAATATTTCTCGGAGAGGCTGCGATATACACTTCAAAGCAGCCGCACTGATAATATTCCACATCCCACAGAAGACTTGAAAAGGTGTCGCAGATAGCCTCAAGGGTTATTGTAAGTCTGCTGTCTTCCGGCAGCATATTATAAACTTCAATCTGCATTTCTCACACTCCTAAGTACGCATTTCTGTGGATTAATCTTACTTTCAGGTTGTTCAGGCCGCTTGATGCACGAAGGTAGAATTTATTCTCGCCGGCACTCAGTGTCAGCCATGTGGAACCTGAAACAAGGCGGTTGATGATATTTGTTGTCACACCTTCACGTTCAAGTGTAACTGTCTTGTTTCCCGTTCTGGTAGTGATTGTTATTTTGTCACCCTCCTGAATGTTACCCTGAATCTGCATGTATTCGTCAGTTACGGAATTATATATCGTAGGGTTGGTAGCAGGACCACCGCTGATTTCTACTGTAAATCCGACCTCATCGCCGTCATTTACAATGGTCATGAGGTTCTTTGAGTTATATGTCCCAAGAGGAAACGGCTTGTCATCATCCGGAAAAATAAAGTGAAACGCACCAATTACCTGAGAATATTCAGCAATCTGTGTCTGCGTTGAGTACCAGTAAATATCCGGACAGATAATGGAAATCTGCCCGGTAGTCAGATGCTCAAAGTTCTGAACCTCGCAGGTTTCGACTATTCCTTCGGCATACACTGAGATATTTTCAGTTGAGTAGTAGATTTTGATGTACCTTGAAGGTTTGACAACCTTGTACAGCTCATGCCTTCTGGCTTCCACTCCCGGACCTCGCATTTCAAAAGGAATGACAACATTGCGCTTCTCTATGAAGGCGTTATTCAGATATGATCCGTCCATACCTGCGTATGATGATGTGCTGATAGTTCCGGCTGGAGGACTTAAGCCTTCAATCTTGGAAAACATTATGCGGTTTGCTGTTTCCGACAGATTAAGCTGTCTGCCTGATTCGTTTTCAAGTATGAGGGTGTAGAACATGAGGATCACTTCCTTTCAAGGTTGACACATTAACCTATATCGTGGTAGAATAATACAAATAACTATTATTTGGAGTACGCTATGGTAAAATATTCAGAATATATTATATACGCCGTTTTCTACTTAATAATTATCTTTATGGCACGCCAGCTGTTTATTACATATTTTAGAGGAAAACAGTGTACAGGAAGAAAAATTGGTTACTACCCAACCAATATCAGAAGCCCCAAAAGCGGATATTTATGGTGGAACTATGTTGTTTTGATTGAAGATGAAGATAAAAACATTGCATCAGAATCATTTACAGGAGTTACTTTGCCTGAAGGCAGAAGACCAAATTTGCCGCATGAAGAAGAAATAGAATATATTACAGTAATTTATGATAAGAAAAGTGGACGGTGTTTGATTGGAAGTAAAATATATTTAGCCATTAAGTTTTTAGTTATCGCCTTAATTGTCTTGTTTCTTAATTGGATACTTATTTCTATTACTTAAATTCCCATCGCATTCCTCGTCTGACGATAAATCTCCAGCCGCGACAGTGACTTCGGACTGTTATTAGTCTGATTCACTGTGCGACTGTTGTTGTAGTTATTCACAACTGTTCCGACTGAAACAGTATCCTTCATCGATGCTGTCATGCCGTCAAAGTTTACACCCATGTCGGTTTTCATTGTAAATTGCATACTTTCTGCTACTCCGCTGATTGCATTTGTAATCAGCTTTTTGTTTTTCTGAATACCTTTTGCAAGTCCTGACATGAAGTCCGGCATCCAGCTTTCGAAGTCTGTCAGCGGTCCTTCGTCCGGGACTGAGAAGTGAAGAAAACTTCTGATTGTATCAGCAACACTTGTTACTGCACTTGCGACATCATTGATTTTTGAACGGATACCGTTTACGATACCGCCGATAATATCCGAACCCCAGCTCCACGCCTGTCCTGCAAGGTTTTTAACGTAATTTACAGCATTTTCAAAGCCGTTGACGATTGTATCCTTAATGCCATTAATCTTATTTGAAACCGCAGATTTTACGTTGTCCCATATATTTGAAACAGTATTCTGAATGCTGTTCATCACTTCAGAAATCTTGTCCCGGATGCTGCTCCATACACTTGAAACCTTATCGGAAATAGCTGAAACCACACTTGATACGATACTGCTTATTGCATTCCATACAGTAGAAATAACGGACTTGATAGAACTCATTGTAGTTGAGATAAATCCTGAAATCTTCGTCCATACTGCATTTATAACATTTGAAATTGCTGAAGAAACCGTAGAAATCATCGTGGATATCGCATTCCAGATAACATCGAATGTATTTTTTACTCCTTCAAGCAGCGGTGTCAGGAATGAAACTATGCTGTTCCAGATATTCTGTATTTTTTCAGAAATCCAGTCCATTACTCTGCTGATGATAACTCTCACAGCCTCAAAGATTGTTTCAAAGAGGTATGCAAAAGCATCAAGCAGCGGAGAAATGAAGTCGTACACAGCATTCCAAACAGATGAAATAACCGTATAGATTGCATCCATCACCGTTGTAATCACAGTAGAAACAGCCGTCCAGACAGTAGTGATGACCATCAGGACTTCATTTACCTTTCCGGATACATAAGTGTAAATCGCAAGCCATATACCAAGGAAGAAATCCCGGATACCAGTCCATACCGAAGTAAAGAAATCCGATATTCCGGTAAATACATCTGACACAAATGTGCTGATTCCCGTCCAGATTCCGACAAAGAAATCCTTAACTGAATTCCAGACTTCATTCCAGGAAGTACCGAACCAGCCGAGGAATACATCTGCGACACCCTTAACTGTATCGATATAGTTTGAAAATGTGCTTTTAATATAATTCCATACGCCTTCAAACAGACTCTTCACGCCGTTCCACATCTGATCCCAGTCACCGGTAAACAGACCGATAAAAATATCAAGAATACTGAGAACTGTATCTGTCACGAGAGTGAAGATATTAGCTATCTGGTTAAATGCACCTTCGAACAGCGGTGCAAGTACAGAACACAAGGCTTCCCATACTGCGCTAATGACTTCCTTTATATCTTTGAAATTAAACCCAAGAGCATTGAGCCTGTCAACGATACCACTTGTAAGCCTGTCAAATGTAGCTTTGACCTTATCCCACACCTCAAGTATTTTATCCCTGAACTCTTCATTTGTTTCCCACAAATGCTTAAAAGCCGCCACAAGTGCGGCAATAACCGCAATTACAGCAAGAACAGGTGCAATAACACTTGAAAAAGCACCGCTTAATGTTGCAAATGCAGCTTTTGCGGATGCTATCAGTGCCGGAAGATTCGATATGAAAGTCATGAGGCTTCCGATTGTGGAAATTGTCTTGCCAAGGACAATGAGAAGCGGACCAAGTGATGCAGCAATCAGGGCTATTTTGATAATAACTTCTTTGGTTGCGGGATCCATCTGATTCAGCTTGTCCATAAAAGCCTGAAGTTTGGAAACAATTTCTCTGATCTTCGGCATCAGTATTTCGCCAAATGAAATAGCAAGCTCCTGAAGCTGTGATTTCAGGATTGTAACCTGACCTTCAAGATTATCCTGCATGGTTTCTGCCATTCTGAGTGCTGTGCCGTCACAGTTTTCAATTGCATCTGAAAGTTTTGATATATCAGATGGTGCGGTATTCATAATTGCGAGAAAACCTGACATCGCATTCTTGCCGACAAGTGCTTGTGCTGCAGAAGCCTGTTCTGATTCAGACAGCTGATTAAATACCACGCGGCAGTCAGCAAGGATATCGGAAAGTTCGCGCATTGAGCCGTCTGCATTTGTTGTCTGTATCGCCACTTCGCCGATACTTTCGCCACAGAAAGACACGTCACCTGCAAGTGCATTCATGATAGAACGGAGTGATGTACCTGCACTTGATGACTTGATACCTGCATTAGCCATAAGACCGATAGCCTCGGCTGTATCTTCGCATGAGAATCCAAGAGCGCCTGCCACAGGAGCCGCATACTTAAAGGTTTCACCCATCATGCCGACATTGGTGTTGGCATTTGAACTTGCTGCAGCCAGAACATCAGCAAAATGACCGCTGTCGGCAGCAGTTAAGCCGAAGGCGGTCAGAGCGTCTGTTACTATATCGGATGTTGTTGCAAGTTCTTCACCGGAAGCAGCTGCAAGGTTCATGATACCCTCGATACCGCCAAGCATATCATTTGTCTTCCAGCCGGCCATCGACATGAACTCAAATGCATTAGCCGCTTCAGTTGCGGAGTATTTCGTTTTTGCACCCATTTCACGTGCCTTGTCACGAAGAGCCTGAAGGTCATCACCGGTTGCACCTGAAATTGCGGCAACCTTTGACATGGCAGAATCAAAGTCAGAGGCCGTTTTTACTGCAGCTGTTCCGAGAGCAGTTACACCTGCTGTTACCGGGAGGAGTTTTTCACCCACACCGGAGATTTTATCACCAACATTCTGAAGCACTTCACCTGCAGCACCTATCTGTGCAAGTGCTGTATTTGTCTTGCCGGCTTCATTCTGCAGACGCTGAAGTTCATTTTCAGTTTCAACGATTTCTCTCTGAAGTGCATCATACTGTTCCTGCGAGATTTCACCATTGGCAAGTGCCTGATTAGCCTGTTCTGCGGCTGTTTTAAGGGTTGCGAGTTTATCCTTTGTTGCAGTTATGCTGTCAGCAAGGAGACGCTGTTTCTGAGATAGGAGTTCTGTATTAGTCGGATCAAGTTTCAGGAGTTTTTCTACGTCCTTAAGCTGTGTCTGGGTGTTCTTTATGGTTTTATTGACACCTTCAAGTGCTTTGGAAAGTTTGGTAGTGTCGCCGCCGATTTCAACGGTAATTCCTTTGATTCTGTTAGCCATGTGGGTTCACCTCCTTCGTCAGGGTATAAAAAATGCAGCCACAAAGTGACTGCAAATTATTTTATAAGTGATTTAAAGAAAAATTTATATCAGTTCGCTAAACTGCAATTTGTGCTTATATTTCAATTATTATTTTTTTAATGTTCTTTTTATTATGAGTACACCAAGAAATATTACTGCTGCTATTGTAATCAGTTGTACTGCCCATCCGAACGGAGAACGCAGACATTCTAACAGTCTAAATTGCAAAGTTGGCCAATCCGCACCTCCAATGATATTTGTTGAATATGTTTTGACAACCGCAATGAAAAGAACAACTCCCCATAACAAAAGTATTGATGTAAGAGTGAGGACGACATGCTTCTTCATTCTTGCTTTCCTCCGTAAATTCATATTTGTATTACTAAGTTAAATAACGATTTAAATCAGTTTTAATGAAGTAATTATACCATAAAAGAAGTGTTAAATCAACATTAAAAAGCAGCCATATCTGAATCCGTCGCCAACTCAACCCACTCATACTCATCTCTTTCCCTTTCGCTGAACATATCATTGACAATCCCTATCGTGAGCATATCAAGCTCACTTAAGGATATGCCAAGCTGTACACAGCGAAGGAGAAACAGAGGAGTTGTCATCGGGCGGTCAGTCGGGCGATGTTTTTTTTAGATTCAATCTGCGTTGCTGTATTAAGTCCCCAAAGTTCGATAAGCTGTGGAAGGATTTCATAAATACTGAAGGTGTTGAACTGTTCAAGGAAGTCATCGGGGTTGTCAGGAACATTATCCGGATCAGCGTGTTTAGCCATGATGAATGCGATATTTTCAAATACCTCAAGGCTTTCAATATCAAGGCCACTCTTCTCGGCATCTTCCTCTTCAACATTTGTCTGAAGTGAAGCAAAATCCCTGTAGATATCCCTTCCGAACTTAAGACGATAAAGGCGAGGCACTGCTGCACTCGCCTTGAAAGGTATTTCTTTTCCGTCGATTACGATATTTTTCTTAATAGCCATACTGATCACTCCTTAGTAGTTGTTGTTGTAGCAACCGCTGATTTAGCTTTGACACTTGGATAATACACATTTTTGAACCAGTTGAGATATACTGATTCCTCGGTGCTTTCACAGGTCTTTGACTTTACAAAGCCGTTTGGAAGTGCCGCAGCTTTAATTGACAGCGTTTCTGTTTTTACTTCTGTGCTTTCTTCCGTAGTGCTGCTTTCTGTCTTCGGACGTGATGCACTGCAGCGATACATCCAGTGACGAATCTTGTTTTTATCTCCTGAAAATTCAAAAGCAAGAGCAAACTCTGTCAGTTCTGAATCGTTTCGTTCTGCAAGAACACCGTTTCCGTCAAGTACTTCTCCAAGAATATTTGTTGCAAATTCTGTCGGAACAAGTGCAATCTCAAGGTCACCGCTATAGCCAGCATTGTTGTTGATTACATAGTAAACAGAGTTATCAGCATAGAAGTTGTCCGCTTCACCGTTTGCATCAATCGAAAGATTAACTGCACCGGGCAGTCTTACCGGGATTTCATAAACCGGTGTTCCGTCAACACTCCAGCCAGTAATTCTGGCATAATAAACATTAGTAAGACCAAACTTAACCTTATTTTTCTTAAGAGCCATTGTTATACCTCCATCTCGTACAGTACTTCATACATCTTTTCCGATGCAATCCATACTTCATTTTTCGTATAGTAAATATTATGACGTTTCAGAACTTGCTCAACCTCATTTTCAGTTTCAGGGCTCTTCACGTCAGTATAAAGTTCTATATTCAGCTTCTTTGTGCTGAAATACATTCTGTTGTCAGCCGAAAAAGTATTCTCTCCCGGAGACAGATACAGTAAAAAAGGAGGCTTCGGACTTTCGCCTTCTGCGAAATGATGGTACGCAGAAGGAAGTCCCGTTTCCTCCATCATGGATGCAATCTGTTCATATGTCATGACAGCGCCTCCTCAATTAATCTTTCAAGCATTTCCTCTCCATGTGCCTCTGCCGGAGCTATGTGAGGCTTTCCGGATACACGACCACCGCCGCGTTTGGCATGACCGTTTTCAAGAAGATGTGCAAGCTGGTATCTGTCTTTGGAATGAACTGTCAACTCAAGAGAGTGGCTGTTTTCCTTAGTCTTTTTTGCATTCCAGCTCTTTGCGTATTTTCCTGTTCGTTTAGGAGCATTGGCGGATATCTCGTCTTTTACTGATTTGGCTGTCTTGCGGACAGCTTTTTTCATTTCAGTATCAGCAAGGTCAGCGTAATCTGTCAGACCCTTCATGATTTCAGCAGCAAGATTATCAGTATTCGTCACGCTGAACACCTGCCTCTCTGATTGTACAGCTGAGTGTCATGTAGCTGTTGTTTGTATAATCCGGTGTTACAGATACAATATCGTAAATCTGTCCCCGGAACAGTATTCTGTGTGTTGTGGAATTGATTGTAAGAAGGTACGGATTTTGTCTGACAGTAAAAACTATCGTCCTGATTTCTTTTGTGACACCATTGTCCGTATTTTCAGATGAACTCTGCAGCTTACTTACATCAGCTTTTGACCACATGGAACAGAGCTCCTCCCACTTGGTTATGTGGTTTCCGATTTCATCCTTTACAGTTCGGTGTTCAAGAAGAGTAATCCTCTGATTCAGTTTTGAAAATTCCATCAGATAATCCCTTCTCTCTGTGCAAACAGTATTGAACGAAGATTCATCCCAAGTTTATGATAATCAGGATTGCTTCTGTTTTCATAAAGATAACCCACAGTAAAAAGCATTGCTGTTCTTACTGAATCCTCATTTTCAGTAAACTGATCCTCGTTCATTCTGCCTACGTCTTTTACAAGTATTTTTGCTGTCGCAAGAAGCGAGAGGATGAGTTTGTCATCATCCTCCCAGTCAACTCGCAGATAGTTTTTGGCTTCTTTGAGCGTTACCACTTTGCATCACGCCTTCTTCATTGAAAGTGTCTTTACTGCTTCCGGAAGAATAAGTTTACCGTCAACACGCTGTGAAGCAAGGAAACCGACCTGTCCGTTCATAGCGAAGAGCTCGTTGAGTCTCTTAAGTGAACGGCCCTGTCTGTCGGCAATCCAGTAGTAGCTGAGATCACCGAATGCGATAGCCTTTGCACCTGCTGTTGCTGCCGGAGCATATACAGAAGTGATGTACGGACGGTTGAGGATAGTATCCGGAATACCCTGAGATACACTTGGCTGCCAGATATAGTTTCCTGTGTTGTCCTTAATCTTACGAAGTGCCTTTACTGTCTGTTCGTTAAGAATCCAGACTGCCTTCTTTCTGTATGGTGACTTAAGTGAGTAGAAGAGTTCAATCATATCGTCAAAGCCGATTGCAGCACCTGCACATGTCGCACCGTTTTCAGCACCACCGACATTTGCAAAAATACCTGTAGGCTTACCCTTACCGTCACCGATAAGAAATGCCTCTTCTTCCTTTGAACCGATTCTTCTTGCAAATTCCTTTGCAATGTAAGAAGGAAGGTCAAATACAGAATCGTTAAGAAGCTCTTCTGAAATCTTGATTGCCGTACCTACCTTGTATGCAGAGAGTGAAATCTGACCGAATGCATCATCGGAAAGTGTGTATGCTTCCTCTTCCTCCATCCACACAGCCTCGCCCTTCTGAGTGATAACAGGAATCTTGCGGTCACCGCTTGAAGTCTGAATCTTTGTGGCAAGTGGTCTGAAGATATTTTCTTCTTCAAGTGCTGAGATAAGTTTCTTTTCGAACTCGTCCGGAACAAGATAACCGCCTTCTGAGTCCATACCTACCTGAAGGTCGTTATGAACATCGATAAATCCACGGCTTCTTACATTGTTCCAGAAAGCCTTTTTATATTCGTCTGTTGCTACAGATGGCTTTACATCTTCGATAACAGATGTTCCCGGCTTGTTCACAACAGGCTGAGATGTAGGCTTGTTAAGTTCAGCTGTGATCTGCTCCTGTCTTTCGAGGCGCTGAATTTCCTTACCGAGATTTACGACCTCTGCTTCAAGTGCGTCATATGTTTTGCTGTCTTCCTCTGAAAGAACACCGCTTGCATTTCTCTTTGAATCAAGGAAATCCCTTGCTGTGTCCCATGCCTTTGCTCTTTTTTCTCTAAGTTCCTGAATAGTCATTTCGCATTCCTCCATATTACATTTTTAAAAGTTCCAGTCTCTTGTCGAGCTGGGCGATTGGTGTACCTGTAACAGCAGGTTCAGCTGATGCAGATACTTTCTGAATAAATGAATTTATATTGCTTACCGCAGAATACTGCATTGCGGTGTATGTCTGTTCATCTGAAGTTTCTTTTTTCAGTTCTTCTGATTTTTCATCTGAACCCTCAGATTTCTGATTGTTCTCAAACAGAATGCCATCAACAAATCCCATCTGCTTTGCTTTTTTAGCGTTAAGCCATGTTTCATCATCCATAAGCTGAGAAATCTTCGCTCTTGAAAGTGAGCTCTTGGTTTCATAGGCGTTGATGATAGACTGCTTGACTTCTTCAAGTAAGTCAATAGCCTTTTCCATAGCCTGTCTGTTTCCAGCAGCCACTGTCATCGGATTATGAATCATCAGCATTCCTGTCGGTGAAATAAGCACCTCATCACCAGCCATTGCGACAACAGAAGCCGCACTTGCAGCAATGCCGTCAATCTTTACTGTAATCTTACCGCTGTGATTCTTAAGCATTGTGTAAATCTGAGATGCTGCAAAGCAGTCACCACCAGGAGAGTTAATCCATACAGTTACATTACCTGAATGTTTTGCTAACTCCGCCTTAAAATTTGCAGGAGTAATCTCGTCTCCGAACCATGTCTCATCAGATATTGCACTGTCGAGATACAGTTCAGATTCACCTGTGTTCTCGTTTTTTATCCAGTTCCAGAATTTTGTCATCTGTTTTATCCTCCTTTTTTTCGTATGCGGCACCTGCATCCTGCATTTTCGTAAAACTGCCATTCACAAGATACATATTTCCGCCAAGTTCATCAGGGATCATATTCATATCTTCAAGTTCCCTGATATCATTTGCCGACATCCAGCCGTTCTGACGTGCTGTGCTGTAGCCCTGCATTCTGCTTGCGTAGTCGCCGCGTAACAGGCCTTCAACATTGAATTTAATGAAGTATTCGCCTTTTTCTGATTCGCCAAGTAAGGCTTTCTGAAGGCTTTGTTCCCATCGGACAATCCAAGGATCAAGTGTATATTTCACAAATTCAAGTGACTGCTGTTCGATATTACTGAAGGTCGCATGCTCAAGGTCACCAATCATATGAAGCGGCACTCGATACAGCCTTGCAATTTCTTCAATCTGAAACTTTCTCGTCTCAAGGAACTGCGCTTCATTATTTGGAATTGATATTGGTGTATACTTCATACCTTCTTCAAGGATTGCAGTTTTGTGAGCATTTCCTGAACCGTATGCTCTCTGCCATGCGTTGCGTACACGTCCCGGATCCTTGATTACTCCCGGATGTTCAAGTACACCGGAAGGAATTGCTCCGTTAGCGAAGAATGCTGAACCGTACTCCTCGCAGGCCAGAGAAATACCGATTGCATTCTTGGCGAGCGCAATCGGTGAATAACCCACAAGTCCGTCAAAGCCAAGCCCCGGAATATGCAGTACATCCTCTGCTCTCAGAACTATATCGCCCTGAACTTTCATATTCGGATTTGCTTCATCGTAACGGCTGTAAATATATACGAGTCTGTTCTTATCGTCTCGGTCAACCTTGACTTTATCAGGTGGCAGCGGATATAACCCAATTACATCTCCCCTGCCGTTTCTGATAATCTGTGCAAAAGCATTTCCGTAAATCAAAATATGCCCCATAAGCGTTTCCCTGAAAATGAACGAAGTCATTTCAGGATTTGGCTGGTCATGGAGCAAAAAATAAAGCGGGTGTTTAGTCACTCGCTCTTTACCGTTATCGGTGTATTTATAAACATGAAGTGGCAGCTGTGCGATTGCTTCAGAAAGTACACGAACACAGGCATAAACAACCGTATGTTGCAGTGCTGTTCTGTCATTTACACGCTTGCCGCTGTGAGAACGTCCGAAGAAATAACTGTATGACGGACTGTCATAACTATCCTTCGGCTTGTCTCTTGACTTGAAAAGTCCTGAAAAAATACTCATGGAGAGCTCCTTTCATTGTTGACTAAAACTATAAATAAGTTGTATAATACTAAATGAATATATATGAATGGAGTGTTATAAATAAAAGACTTAAAAAACTACAATTCCGTTTTTACATCAAATATGAAAAATTGCTTTAATAAAAAAGGCGAATTCATCGACAAAAACTACGATGATCCTGATGATTATACATATGGCGAAATTTTTGTTACTCCATGTATTCTCTTCCCGAAACCGCGTACTATAACTAAAATTGCTGTAAAAACAGATGGATTATTAAGTAAAAATAAATTTTCAAAAATTAAAGCTGTTACAGGCTTGGATAATATAACAGATAAGGAAATTTATTTTATTTTCAGAGAATCTATGAATAAAACTTTAATTTGGCCGTGTAATACATGGTCAATAAATCAAGCACGCAGAAGCTATGGAAATGACGATAGACTTGACATGTTATTATATGACATAGAATTATTCTACAGAATCTGTAATAAATTCAACTCAATTTCTACTGAATTTATTAATGAGATATATGCCGAAATAAATCCGTCTGGAGCTAGAGCATTTTTAAATATGCCTACTTTAATGTGGTTATGTCAATATGATAGTTTTAATTCCTTTGTAACAAATAGAAAGCTTGAATGTTTTGTCGATGAAGATAAGGATACAGAAAAAGAATCAGTAAATTATAAGGCTACAATTTGGGAAAACTATTACCAACAACTATATGAAAGAACTATAAATTTTAGAACTAAAAATGAAATGAATACATACGAAGAATATACGAAAACACCTCCAGAGTGTTCAAAAAACTAACATATCTCTTAAATCATAAATCGAATTCTCACTTTCACATCCACACCTGATAGCCCTGTCGAGAGCCATAACTGTTGCAACAGATCCATCGATTTTTTCGGTGGACTTTTCTTTATCCATTTTTATGTTACCGGCAGGATCACGTCTGATGAAAATATTATCCATCATCCATCGGAGAACAGGATGACCGTTGTGGGCTATCTTCTTTTCAAGCGTCAGTTTCATCAGTTCCTTGGTCGGCGGACTCATGTCTTTGTACCCTTGTCCGAACTGGACCATTGTAAATCCCAGACCTTCAAGATTCTGACTCATCTGAACAGCGCCCCATCGGTCAAACGCTATCTCCTTGATATTATATCTCGTGCCTAATTCATCAATGAAGTTTTCTATGAAACCGTAATGAACTACATTTCCCTCTGTTGTCTGCAGAAATCCCTGCCGTTCCCATACATCGTAAGGAACATGGTCTCTTCGGACTCGGAGGGAAATTGTTTCTTCCGGAATCCAAAAATAAGGCAGGATATAATAGCAGTCGTCCTCGTCAAGCGGTGGAAAACGGATACACTTATCCTGTGACATTGTTTTATCGGTGGCTTTCCACGTTGTTACTTACGATTTCGTAAGCTCTGATGCACCAGTCGATCTTTACATAACCCGGATGACGGATTTAACGAGGCACTGTTTCAGCCTGACCGGTCCAAAGCTATGCAGTTATTTAAATTTTAGGCGAATACACTTTAAATTCCGTATACCGTCGTTTGAGAGAAAAAAATATTTCACATCTACACCCACGACAACGGATTTTTCCACTATCATTTTCCTTTACAGAGCATTCCTGAAGCGTTTTACAGTTAGTACAGTAAAACTGAAAGATTCCAGATTATATATCGTATACAATATATGCCTCTCCCATATGCCTCACCTCTTGCAACTTTAGTCCTGACTTATCAGTTCAGTGGCATTGTCCATTAAGATGCTGCTGAACGGAATATTGTCAATTACCGTAGAAAGGAGCACTTCCTCTATTGAAGCATATTCTCCGAGCAGAGTATATCTCTGGCTTCCGGATGAATTTTTCAGAAGTCCGAATCTTGCTTTTCTGCCGTCCGGAAGAACTGTCAGGTTCTTGTTTGCTTCCGACCAGGTATTAAATCGGTATCTTGTTCCGTTATAGCTGAAGTTCAATCCGTACCAGTGTCCTTCAACAGGAGCCCACTCTCCGGTATACTGTGATTTAAAATCATCTATGTCACGTATCTGCATGAGTCACACCTTCTTTACACTATGTCTTTTATTACTTTACGGGCTATTCCCTGTATTATACAGTGATCAACCTCTCTGGTTTCATAGGCATCATTTTCAGGGACAAGAAGAATCTTCTGTTTTTCCTTATCTCTGTATATTCTCTTCAAAGTTGCCTCATCATCAAGAAGAGCAACAACAACTGAACCGTCATCAGCAGTGTTTGCAGCTTCCACAAGTACCATGTCACCGTCATTGATTCCGATGTTAATCATTGAATCTCCCTGAGCAGTAACAATGAAATGCTCCTTGCCTCTCAGAGCTGCAGCTGATAATGCCATATAGCTCTGAACTCTTCCGTCAGCAAATATCGGAGCACCGCAGGCAATATTACCAAGCACCGGTACCTGAACAGAATCATCAAATACTTTTTCTTCTGCAATGCGAATACTTCTGTGTCCGAGTATCTCAAGACGGCCTTCTTTCTCCAGCACCTTCATGTATCTGCAGGCGGTTGAACGGTCAATGCCGAAATGATTTCCTATATCTCCGTATGAAGGCGAAATACTGTTTTCGTTCTTGTACTCCACCACATAATCATACATAGCTTCAAGAAGCTCATTATCCTTATGTCGCATTTCGGATTCTCCTTTCTGAAAAGTCTGTTATCAGTCATGCTTCCTTGATATAGCTGAGTAATACCAGATCCTCGTTACCTGTATTTATTATACTGTAATCAGAGTCCTTTTTGAAGATATGGTATTCACCGACTGAAAGTCTTCTTTCTGAACCATTGCATAATAAAATGCCTGTTCCGGCAGCAATATAGTTTACATCCTCTACTTCTGTATGTCTCTGTACAGCACCGCTGTTTCCCTTATGAATGCGGTATGTTATAAGTTTTCCTGTTTCTGAAGCAGTCATAGTAATTACTAACCCCCTGTTATTAAAATTGCATCTAAATTCTATCTGCAACATTTGTTGTTATTAGTATTTTACCACACCTCCCGCAAGCTGTCAACCCCTTAAGAGTCCATGTTATACGACAGAAGATTATGGCAATTTTTATTTCAAATGATGGTAGATTTCTGCCATCTTATAAATGACGTTATTACGATGTTTGCGAAATTTTCATTTATTTTCAAAAGTCAGCGTTATTGTACTTTTCAATAATTGACAACTAAAAATTTTTTTGATAAAATTTTATTAACGCTTAAAAATGGTGAAAAGGAGTATGATATATGGCTAAGGATACATCACAGAAACTTAAGATGACACGTATACTGGATATGCTGCGTATGGATTCGAGCAAAGAAGAACCGCTCACAACAGATATTCTCTGCTCAAGACTTATGAATGAGTTCCAGATAGTGTGCGACAGGCGCACTCTTTCAACAGACATACAGTATATGTGCGAGCATGGATTTGATATAAAGGACTGCCGAGTAGGTCATAAGAAAGCTTATTACATTGAGTCTCAGGATGAAAAGCTGAGTGTATCTGATATGAAAATTATCCTGGAGGCCATTCAGGCTTCGTCATTTATCCCGGAGGACAAGTCAGGACAGCTTACTGACAAGCTTATTCGTATTGCCGGTGGTGAAGGCGCAGGGCTTCTTAAAAAAAGTAAGGTATGCTTCAATGTTACAAAGCATACCAGTGATGATACTATAAAGAATATTGATACGATTAGCATTGCCATCTCCGGCGGCAAATGCATTACCTTCTACTACTTTGACTACAATGAACGCAGCGAGAAGGTTTACCGTTATGACAAGGAACTGTATACTGCGGAGCCACTCGCAATGATATACATCAATGACCGTTACTACCTTATCGCCTACTCCCTGAACAGACAGGAGATCAGAACATATCGTATCGACCGAATGGATGAAGTTCTTCTCACTGATCAGGCTGCTGAACATACAGAAGCCGATATTCCGGTGGACGATTATAAAAAGCAGGTATTTATGATGTACGGCGGAGAACCGATTGACGTTATTCTCAGCTTTGACAAGTCTATGATCAACGTTATTTTCGATAAATTCGGCATTGGCACGCCAATGATGAAAAAGGATGAGAACACATTCTTTTCATCAGTAGTCGTTCAGGAAAGTCAGATGTTCTACGGCTGGCTTGTTTCCCTCGGCGGTAAAATGAAGATTGTATCCCCGGAGGCACTTGACCAGAGATACAAGGAATGGATTAGAAAAGCGATTGGAGAAGAAAATGATGAGAACAATTGAACCACAGAAAATGTACAGACATTTTAAAGGGAACCTTTACTTCGTACTTGATATTGCTGAGCATACGGAAACCGGTGAAATGATGGTTGTCTATAAGGCCCTTTACGGAGATTACAGGACATATGTCAGGCCGTATGATATGTTTGCTTCAGAGGTTGATCATGAGAAGTATCCGGATGTGGAGCAGAAGTATAGGTTTGAGTTGGTCTAATGAAAAGCTACATTACTTACCGCATGGTAGGCAATGTAGCTTTTTTTCATTATGAATTTTCAAAAATCAAATTCATAATCCTCATAATCCGGATAATCATATGTTTCGGATTCAAAGGTAATATTATACTTTTCTCCCGGAACCAAATCATAAGATGTTATTTCTTCTTTAAATTTATCACCACTCGTTAAAGAACTCAACATCATACTTCCGGAATCAATTACAAAACCCTCTGAATCATATATCTTATAATTTACACTATCATAAGATGATGACTTTCCTTCAAGTTTTGTTCCTTTTACAGTAATTGTTGTCCACGATACTAGCTCATCAAATTTTACGGACACTTCCTCGATATTTAACTTAGATTCCACAGCCCCGGTATATGTGTATATATCAACGACGACTGGAAGATTACATTTCATTTCTATATCTTTAACTGGAAGACAATATAATGCCTCACAATTTACTTCATCAAATTCAAAAGCATCTTCATTGTACACTTTTAAATATACTTTTCCACTTGTAGAAGACCCTTTTTCAACATCATTTTTTGGAATTCTAATATCAGCTAGATATCTTTCTCCAGTTGCTTCACTTGAATATGTTCCAAAATCACGAGATGAAAAAGACTTAGTCTTTTGGTATAATATATTTCCACTTTCGTCTTCAATACGAATATCAATATTACCATCAGCTGAAATATAGTTCTCTGATGAATCCCATAAACCGAAGAACAAACTATAGTCATTAGT
>JAUNJJ010000040.1:0-3717 GCA_030533325.1 Oscillospiraceae bacterium | reverse complement strand
CTGAAATGTCCAGCCCTTCAATGAATCAACAGAGAACCCCATCAAAGAACAACCACTAATTATAAAAATTAATAGTACTGATAGTAATCCAACACTTATTTTTTTCAAATATTATCTCACCTTTCATTTTCTAAGGATTGCAATTCTTACAGGCCGCGTATCCCTGACTTATTACTTCATCCCTTGTTCCTGTATACTCCCGTTTGTTCTTCTCTTTCATCTGGTTTACAGAATTACAGTAAGGATAATGGAACTTCTTTGTGTTTGTATTAAGTATATACTGCTGTCCGACATTTTCTTCCGGAACAGGTATTTCTCGTTCTATAACTTCCGGTTCTGCAACTTCCGGCTCAGTAACAACGGGTTCTTCAATAACCCAGCTTTCTCCGTCACTGTAGTTAATACCTATACCCGGCTGAACATTATAGCAGAAAACACAAAAACTTAATCCGGAACCGTTGTCCTCAACAGACAAAGCTTCCATCAGAACTCCTCTGACTACAAGATCACTGCCGTCAAATACCGGTGTAACACGATACAAAACATGATTGCCACTCTGCTTGATATACGAAGCTATTTTATCTTCAAACTGAAGCATTCCTTCAACATTCATGTATCTTGTTCTGATTATAAGTTAAGAATCACTTTTTTTAGCATTCATTAACAATAACTGTTTTTTTGCCCCTTCATTATAAATCTTAGCTGAAATTTTATCTATTAACGTGTGATTCACTATATCATGAGTAAGCAAGTGCTTATTTACAATTAGTTTAACAAGTTCCCGTATGTAAATATCATCAGTGTTTTCAAGTACTGAAATAGCTTGATCTACAAATCTTTCACTTGAACCGATAGATTCATACATTAAAAGTTTCTGAATTTGGTTATTGTAATTTTGATAGTTATCATCATTTAAATAACTAATTGTTCTATCATTTGAACTATAAAATGCAACATCATCGTATAAAGAAAGAACGATAGCTGTACCAGCTATTGATAAGATTTGTTTGATATCGTCGTCAGAAATCTTCACCTTGAATTCCAATTCATCAGTAAATTTTCTTAATTCAGACAATATATGTTCAACGTTTTCATCGTATGGTTTTAGCATTGAATATAGTAGTTGGTTTGGCAAAGTATAAATACATGATACAATCTCATCTATTTCCTGTGATTCAAGAACACCATATAAACTTATTAATGATTTTGAAATTATACTGATACATTTGCGCGCGCGTATATATTTATTTTCCGTCTTATCAACATCATTTTCATCATAATCATATAAACCACGATACTTTATCAAATCGTTATATTTTATTACTTCTTGATTCTCAGTTATTTCATTTAATTCCTTCTTTTCATCTTTGCTTGGTAGGTGAAAAATTTTTTCGCGGTGCCACCTTAAGAAACTTATATTATTTTCTTCAAAATTCAATTCTGGCATATCACCTAATATTGATTTAGCTTCTCGAATAAATAAATATATAAACTTTGTATTATTTCTAATATAAGATAGAAACAATAGTATAATCTCATTTATTCCAAAACACACGTTTTTTATAACATAATTCAAGTCAGATAAATTATCCGGATCTCTTTCAATAATTCTGCTCATTTTTAATGCAACAAAATATGCAAGATAATTTGTTGAAGAAAACTGAATTGAGAATTCAACAGAGCTCCTTGACAAAATTCCGGCATTAACCATTGAATCTGTAAAGTCAACTGGATTTACGCTTTTTCTATACTTTTGGTTGTATCCATCAATTATTTCTTCAACATCTCTAAAAGATATTTTCTCTCTTCTACTAAAATGCATATTATATGCTAATTCTTCTAAGGCCCTTAAATATAAATCGACATTATTTTTATCTGTAAATTTAATAACTGAAGAATTGATATTAGTTTCAAAGACTTTATTGAATATATCATCTTTTTTTTCCTTAAAATTACCTGACACCAAGAAATACTTTAAATAAGATACTATAAATTCAGGTGATAAACTAAACAATGATGTTTGCTTTTGTATTATTTTCTCGATAATTAACGTTATTTCTTCTATTTCATCTTTCGTTAAAGACGCCTTAAGCTCGCATATCTTCCATATTAATGAATTCCTTTTTTCTTTAAAAAATCTAGATAACTTTAATTTTATATTTTTTTCTTCATTAATCTTATCTTTTGCTAATTCAATTGCATCTATTGTACTTTCTGTTTTAATTGAGTAAACAATATGTCCAACCTGTTCAAGTAATTGATTTATAAGCTTAGTCTTTTTTCCATCATTTATAATTCTTTCAATATTATCAATATATAAAACTTTGTTTTGCTTTGGCAGCTGTGAGAATTTATCCCAATCCTCTCGCGAATATTGATCTTCAAACAATCTTTTTATAATCTTTGAGACTTTTATTGTTCCATATTCGTCACTTCCTAAGTAAAGTGGAATATAGCCTTCTCTCTGTGAAACAGAATACAAATATCGTAACAATGATGTTTTTCCAAAAGATTTATCTCCCTGAATCTCAATGCATTCTTTTTGACCAAGTTCGTTAAATAATTCTTCTTCGTTTACTATGCATTTATCAGTACGCTCATCCCAAACATAAATAAGCTTTGGAAATACAAAATAATCAAGAAATCTTTCACTAATATCCTGACTATCCTTATAAAAATCTTTTTCAAAATCTTCATTCAACAAGAAAAGAGACGATTTAACATTAACATCAATATCATCAGTTGTCTTTTTAACCTTAAAAATAGGAGTCTTATAATCCCAATCAAATAAAATCTCTTTAATAGTTGAATTATCAGTATCGAAAATTGCAATATTAAACTGACTGGCATGAGCATTATCTATATCATATTCCCCGCCTTTAATAACAAATATTCTGTTTTTATCTTCATTTATAATCTGCGTTGCATGAGATATATGCTCATGTCCTTGAAATATTATATCCGTATTTCTAAAAAGAATATTTTCGAGTTTTTCTTTTGTATCCCAATAAAACCATTCTGTACTATGATGCATAATTGTAATACATAAATCACAATAGTCTTCTCGGTACAATTTGCTGAACTCTGATTCAGGTAAATAATGTATCTCTTTACTGTCTGCCTTAAATGTTGAAAAAGGCGCTGTATTTATGATATTAAACTGAATAGTATACTCTCCCTCATTTAATGACAGAATCCTTGTTTCACAAATCTTATCACAGCTAGAACCTACGTATTTATTTGCAAATTCATAATAGTTGCTTAAAGCACTCAACTCATCACTATACTTTTCAGATATTTTATTATTTGAATAGTATTTTATTATTTCTGATGAATCTCTATTTAACAAATCCATATCAAGATCATGATTACCGGGAACTATTAAAAATTCAATATCATCATGAATTTCACATCTTGATTTTATTTCACTTATCAAGTTGTCAAACAATTTTTCAGCAACTTGAAATTCTTCCTTTTTTCCACTAAACGAGATATCACCAGAACAAATTAATATAATTTTACATATATCTTCTTTATATGCAGTAATAGCATCCGCAATTTTTCTAATCTTTATATTTGAATGATATGTGTCACTCTTACAATGTATATCACTAATATGAATAAAAAGTATTTTCATTTTAAATTTCCTTTACTATTATCAGTCTTTCCTCAAACTCTTATAAAGCTCCTTAGCCATAGCATCCTGAACCTTACTGT
>JAUNJJ010000169.1 GCA_030533325.1 Oscillospiraceae bacterium | reverse complement strand
ATGATAGAAATATAGCCTATTGTCTCATATATAATTGCATTGGTCGAGGTACGGACTATCTACCGTTTACGAAGGAAGCGTAAATAAAATCAAGGTTATAAAGCGAATAATGTATGGTCGCAATAGTTTTGAATTATTGAAAGCTAAAGTGTTATTTGGAGAACTTTTTCGCATTAAATTCAACTAAGTATGGAAAGAACCATTTAAGCGCTTACGCTTGACCGGCACTCCTGGATCAGGCTGAGCCATTCCCCATCTGTGAGTCTTGGATGTCTTTTTTGCATAGGTTTATGGTCAACTCCTAAAATCAAATTTGAAGTGGGGTTTGCACAGGCTCCAAAAGAATTGAAGTAAAATGGTCCTAAGTGCAATGCCGGGAAATAGCAGAGATACCACTACATGGAGAGATTATCTCATAATTTTGGAGTGGTGAAAATCCGGGTGGTTATTCATCGCTTACAAATATACTAATTGAGAACTATATAATTTGCATACGTATCGAAACAGATACTATCAACAACATTACGCTTCATTTTATCATACACAACGATATTCAATCCCCGACTATTTTTTGAATATTCTACTCCATCTATAACAATCGAAGAATAATTACCTTTTTCAAAATGCGCACTGCCAACATGAATCCCCACTCCTTGCTCCGTCTCATAATCTAATTCTATGGACTCTTTCGATACTATTTCTTTCTGTACCCGCCCTTCATCAATAACAGCGCCATAACTCATCTTATAATCATTAATTGCAGTTCCGTCCAGCCCAAGGGTAGATAGTTTATTGCGAACCTCATCTGTTAATAGCGGAAAAGCCTCATCCTTAACAGAAATGCAGATAACATAGCGCTTTGATTTTAAATCATCTAAATAAGAAAGAAATGTCAAGTAATTTTGTTTTACTTTCTCATCATATGTCTCATCTGTTTTAACCATTTCATTAATATCGATTCCGTTTTTCCGTAAAAAAATGTAGTTTTCCCTTTTCTTATTTATTCTTTCTTCCATTTCTTTTGATTTCTCAAATGCAGTTGTGTAAAACCCATAGATCCCTTTATTCGCCAAAAATTCTGCATATTCCTGGCTATTCGTGGAATCAAAATAAATTTTACATCCCGAATCATTTAAGCTATTTAACAATAACTGATCTTCGACTTGGGAGGACGATATAGCAACAGCCTGAATCCCTTCCTCTTGAATAAAACTTATGATCTCTTCATTTGTATCGGACGTTTCCTTCAAATTATATATAACCGACTTAAACGGATAGATCTGCATAATCTGTTCATACATTTTTCGATTATACACTTGGACTATGAGCCGCTTCAATATACTCTCATCTATATGTGATGTATCGTTTGTGATATACGAAAAAACTTCATACAGAAAGTTTACATCTTTATCGTCCACATTCACAATTATATATGCGTTTTTATTCTTTTTTAGAAAAGAGCAGATCTCCCAAAAGTCCTCTGTATTATGAAAACTCTTTTCCTTTAGCTGCGCCAATGATTTATCCAGATTGTGTATTTCGTATTCTTCAAATCCTCTATTTACATTTGTAGGGTCTTCATTATTATATACACTGCATATAAGTACACAGTCTGATGTGAAGTCTAGATTCATTTCAAATACCCGGTATCCTTCGTTATAACTTTGTTCCAGTAACTTCAATAAATCTTCTGTATATAAATTTCCCTCTATCTCTTTGGATGATCGGATAAAAGCATTACCTTGCAGCCAATTATACTCCAATTCCGGTTTTTTCCTCTTTTTGATGTCTACCAAAAAATATTTACTGACATTTTTTGTTGGATAACCATGAAAGCCCTTTGCCACACACAGATTCAGAGTATCCTTATCCCAATACTCGGAAAAATCAATCAAAAAAGAACACGATCCATCTTCATTAACATAATACTCTTTTTCAACTCCCTCAGCCAGGATAAAGTCACCGTCTTGAATATTTTTCCCATAAATGGTGAGTATCTTGTTAGGCTCTCCTGTACATTCAATAACCTCTGGTACTATTTTGGTTATTATTGGCGTCTCTTCTTCATCAATAGGCTTCACATCAAACGTCCATTTATTTGACATTATAGATTCCTCTGCATTGATTTTTCTTTCCACTCTCACAGAGAATTCTCCACTTTTTTCCCAAAATTTTGCAGGAATTTCTATCCGCATACTTTCTGTTGTATCGCAATATGCCTGCACGTCCTTTTGCCATTCGTCATTTAAATATACCGCCACAATATCCTGGAAATTTTTACCTTCAAAAGTTATTTCACCATTCTCTCCAAACAATGTCCCCTCTTCAATTTCCGTGACATTTGCGCTTTTGATTCTCGGTCTCATCTCCTGACGGCCAATATATTTTGTGACAATCCCCCCTAAGAAAAACAAAACTATAAAAATCACTATTTTTGATAAAGTTTGGCGGTATACCCTCTTTTGATCAGGTTGGAATAAACATTTCATTTACAATTAATTTCCTCCGCATCTAAAAGTGATTTATGATCCCTGCATCATATAATAACCCACTCTTTTATACTCTTCCACATCTTTATTTTCTTCTTCCGGAGAATGCCATACACCATCCGCAGTTTGATAACCATATGCATTAATAACAGGAATCTTTTTCTGTAGATCTAGTAAATAGTCTATATATGGGTTATGGATTCCCACAATGTCCATCAAAACAGCGCCAAGATAATTAAGACTTATGTCTTTCTCACTTTTATCAGCATCTGTCTCATAATTTGCCCATATCATATAGGGGACTTTATATCTTTTCTCCAACAACTCTGTTTCTTCTGAAAGCTTTCCCGGACTATATCCATATATTTCTTCTACAAATTCTTCGTCTAACTTCGGCAAATGATCCCCAAAGAAACAAACAATTATCTTTTGCTCAATATTTCTAAAATACTCTAAGAAATCATAAAGGGCCTGACAAGACTCACGTATCAAAGTTCGGTATGTAATAACGTCCGGATACTGTGAATATTCTTCTATCCCAACTAATTTCATCTTATCTAACAAATTAATATCATCATATCCGCCATGATTCTGCAGTGTTACATTAAAGATAAATTTGGGAACTGATCTGCTTTCATTGTACAATTCTATGATGTTTTCGTAATTTGCACGATCTGACATATAATATCTCATATATTCCGCATCTTGTACATCCTCAATTCCCAGAAATTTTTCGATCCCAAATGCGTCATACACCTTTTCTCTGTTCCAGGCGCTCTTATAATTGGGATGAAATGCAATCGTATCATAACCTACTGATCTACAAACCTCAGCTAAATTAAATATTTTTTCAAGCGAAACACTTTGATATGGAAACATGGATTTCGATAAATTTCCAATCGAATTACCTGTCAAAAATTCAAATTCTGAATTACAGGTGCCGCCACCGTATACAGGCACATATACGTTTCCTTTCTTTACATAATCATTAATTTGATGATAAGCTTGCATCTCCACTGATGTATCAATTGGACCTAGTACTGACAAATCCGCAAATGACTCGTTCATAATACATATAATATTTGGAAGTTCTCCTTCGTCTGTAACAGTCTCCTCCCCATAACTGGAAAGTGTATGTTCTACTTCTTCTACAGAATAATTTTGAGGTTTTTCCACATTCATGCACTGTATTTCCATAATAAACGCAAGAAATGTTCCGTTTTGATAATAAGTATTATTCATCTCCCATGCATCCATATGCAATTTAAATAAACTGCTCCAGGATACACTAAAAATCAAAAAAATACAACCAAATGTTAATCCCCCTCCTACCAATATATTCTTCAATGCCGAGTGCTTACACACTATTTTATCTTTATTAAAACGTATTATCAGTATTCCAAATGCAATAGCAATCAAACTCTCCTGCATCCGATCAGTAACAGCATATGTATAGCCTCCTGCAACTTTCAATCCAGTATTCCACGCCAACAGCTCACATGGTCTTAATACATTTCCTTTAAATTCTATCATGTAATAATTAGCACATCCAAAAAGCAGAGCAACAAGCAGCTGACCGTAAAGAACAATTCTACAGCGTAATAGAATTTTTTGAAGACATAGACTAAGAATGGTCACAACAATAATTGTAATTAGTACTGCACGTAATCGTAATTGTTGATACATTTTTTTTTGATAGATGCTTTCCGAAAAGAAAAAACTATTAGTTGATATAAAAATTGTCGATAACACTCTATATACTTTATTTCGTTTCTCTGATACCTGTTTTTTCCAGGTCAAGAGTATCCCCATTGTGAGCGTAATCCAAAGGAATGACCAGATTGAAAAAGTTCTATACCGTGTAAAATTTTTACCAAGAATATATTGATACGTAGCCCCCAAATATATTACCAATGATACAAGCATAAAAATTAACTTGGGCACATATTGGGAAATCAACAATCTTCTATAGTACTTCCTACCATTTTGTTTGTCGTTCATTCGAGCTTTTCTCCCGTTCGATCTGCTGAAGTTTTCCCGATTCATTTAAGTGTGGAAGATCTTTAAGATGTTGCCACGTTTTCAACAACTAAACACTCTCCGATTTGTTCTCTTCTTCTTGGTAAATCCTGTCTCTAATAATGTATTTGGGGGTTCTTTTTGTCTCCTAGTATTTTTTCTCAATACATTCCCCTATAATTTCCAGGCTAACAAGTTCCCCCTCCACCAGAAGGCACCGATCAAATACAATATAGAAATAATAACATCTAGAGTTTTAATAAATCTAAGTAGTTTAGCACTAAGACTGACAACTTCTTCAAATGCTGACCAGATAAAAATGATCAAATAATTATATTTTCTTAAGTATTCTTTTAGAAATTTTTTGTATAGATTCCTCAACCATTTTATATGATATAACAGAAATTAAGCTAGTAGCCGTCAATGAAACAAACAAATATGCACTAAAGCTCAGCACAATATCTTGTAGTTTGCACACATAAACAACTACCTGTTGTATCATGAATCCATATAAGTATATCCCATAAGATACTTCACACTTTCTAAATCTATTTACAAAATAAGGCGGCGTGGCAAATGCTAAAGAAAAAATTAAGTATGAAAAAATAACAAATATTAATATTTCATTCACAATCCCCCCCTCATATTTCAGACAGGAATATAACAATACTGCCAAAGTGGCTATCTGTATGTTCAGAAGCTTCCTCATGCAGGGAAAGACGAAGAGCATACCAACCAAATAATAAGGAATTAGCGCAAATGCTTGACCAATGTCTGTGCCATAAACTACACAATGCCACTCATCCCCATATTGTATTCTGATTGAGATCAGATAAGCAATAACAGCTAGTATCGATAAAAGTATAAAGGATTTTTTGTCTTTTTTCTTCAAGCCGATTAGCACAGCAATAATTGGAACCATCAAATACATTGCAAACTCTACTGGTAGCGTCCATAAAGAACCATTAACTACATAAGGATATGGAAGATCGGTAAATACGCCAGGCAATGAATAATAGGGATACAGAAATATGTTCTTTATAGCAAATACAGCCACTCCCGGATCTGAGAAATACTCTTTAGGAGACATGATAGTACATAAAGGGCCAACAATATATGCGGCTACAATGACAAAAACCACAAGTGCCGGAAAGATTCTAAACACACGTTTTACCATATATCTAGCAGGATTCGGATCCGATAGCCAGCTTTGAGTAATCAAAAAACCACCTAGCAGAAAAAAGATTCTGACACCCATTGCATGAATTCCTACTCCTAAAAATGTCGGAACTTCGGTTCCTAATATATTGCCCATATGTCCTGCAATTACCATAACTGCCCCCACAAATCGTAACATATTAATATTATTACTTCTGCTATCATTTGACATACGTTTATCCATTTTTATATCCATTCCTTTCGCTTCGCTCAGGCACAAAACGTAATGAAAATGT
>JAUNJJ010000168.1 GCA_030533325.1 Oscillospiraceae bacterium | reverse complement strand
AATCTGATCAGGAGTTTGAATGGGGGTTTTTATTGAATTCCAGTGATTTTCATTATCGCAGAATTATAGGATATGACCCTTCAAAAACATATACTCTTTCAAATGAAGCGTCAAGAATTTTTGACTTTCTGAACAAGGCTGGGGTTGAGCGACGTACCGCTATCTTTCTAACAGAAACATTAAATGAAGTAATTGGAAATGCAAAAGAACATGGACGTTCCGATTGTCTTATTGATATCGATATAACTGATAATATGTATCTTAAGCGCTTTGAAACCGACGGCTCGGAATACTACGGTTTGAATGTTGCAGTATTGAATTTTTCCAATATTCCTTTTTACCATAAGTTAAAATACAAATTAAGCTTTCCTGAAAATCTAAAAAGCAATAATAAGGAAAGATATTTGAAGATTTTAGAAGCAAAAATCAATCATAATAAGTTCTTTGACGAGAAATATACTGAAAACGATTTTTACACAATATCCTCATTTCAAAATAAAATATCAGGTAGTGTCGATAAAGCCGCTACTGGTGGTGTAGGTTTAACACAGCTTATTAAAGCGATAGAGGAAAATTCTGAAAGTAATTACTGTTATATGCTCAGTGAAAACAGAGCGATATATTTTTTAAACGAATATTTAAAATTTGATAAAGAGATGTTTATCGGCTTTAATGAAGAGAATGACTATTTTAACTTCAAGCCGCATATAGACGTGCTTGGAGAATGCCCTGTGTTTTTTCCGGGAGCTGCGTATAACCTTAATTTTGTAATAAAAAGGAGAAATAGCGATGATGGAAAATAAAGTTGCATTAACTTTCAGTGACAATATTGTTTGCCTTGCCGGTTTTGAATACGGCAAAGAAGAGTTTCTCAAGCAGGCAAAAGATAAACTCAATCCGGATAAAGAGTTTTATGTTGAATTTCCTCCTCAGATTGTGTCGGTTGCGTCTTCTTTTGTTAATGGGTTTTTTGAAGAATTTGTCGAAAAGGTCGGATTGTCAGCTGTAGAAAAAAGAATTCATATTCTTGGTTCTGAAGAGGGAATGGAAAAAGACATTAGAGATAAACTTATCTTCGGATATTCAGAAGGACCGTATTAAAATGATTGTTGATGTACTTGCTTTGATAGCTTCTTTTATCACATTATTAATAACTTTTTCTCATGAGAAAAAACTTAACTCTATAAATTTGCTTTCCGATTTCTATTTAGATATTTATAAAGATTTTTTGGTAGATACTCTCCCGGAAGCGAGAGAGCGACTACAATTTATTAATAATAAACTAACAGGACAGACTCAATTGATAAACGAACTTGGTAAAATGAAAAGGAAATCAATGTTTTTCAGATACACAAAGCCAGTGTTTTATAAAAAACTGAAAAAAGAAATTGATAATTTGGAACAAACTATTGCAGATAATTGTAATCGAATAAGCGATAGTGATGATCAGGAGAAGTTTAACAAAGAAATAACTGATAAGCTAACGTCAATGTATGATTTAATTTGCAATTCTCTTACTGATAATTCAAATAAATAATGACGAGTAAACTTATTTAGCGAAACGAGGTTTTCCGCTCGTGCGGATTTTAAAATATAAAAAGGAAAAATTTTATGGATGGTAAAAATGATAATATAAAAGAGATGTCTGAATCTCAAAACAAAAATTCTGTTATCGTAAAAGGCGATAATGTTAATGTAACGAATCAAATCGTTATTAATAATTATTATGGTGTAAGCAACTCCCCTGAAGGTTTGAACGGTAATAAGCCCGAAAAACAAGGTGATGCTCCCCTGCCAAAACGGCAAAGATTTTCTTTGGATTCACTGGATTCATTCTTTGATCCGGTTACTACTGTAGTGATTTCTATAGTTTCAGTTATTTTATGGGCTTTGATTGCAGAGTCATGCCCGATTATTTCACTTTTTATTATACCAGCCGTTCAATCTATTGCCGGCTATTTTGGTTTCCGCTCTGCTGAAAAATGTATCGGTCAACGTATACATAGTTTTCTCTGTTCGGCTATTGCACTTTCAGTTATACTGATTTTGGTTAGCGATTGTTTATATAACAATTCTGTGATAACATATGAGATGATGTACGGCTCCCTGTTCGTGCTGGCTGCAACGAATATGTTCTCTTTCTTCTTCATGTATTTCAATATTGCTTTGTTTAACGGGGATATGAGGTCGGTTTAATTGATGAGGATTATGTGGTAAACCCTCGTTCCTATGATTCTAAAAATTAAAAACTCTCTCTGAACTTAATCAGGGAGAGTTTTTTGTGCTTATTTTCCTTAAGCCTCTTGACAATACGCATAATACGTGTTATAATATATACAGGAGGTGAGGAAGTGACAGCGAAAGAAATCATCAAGATCTTAAATAAAGACGGGTGGATTGAAAAGAACTGCAAAGGTTCTCACAAACAGTTCGTACATCCTGAGAAACCGGGAAAAGTTACAGTGCCTTACCACTCAGGAGATCTTGATAAGAAAACAGCGAAATCAATCCTCGGTCAGGCGGGACTTTAAGTCCTGCTTGATATCGCTGTCATTCCTTAACCTCCGGAATAATATGAAAGTGGTGTTTGATATGTTAAAGCTAACCTACCCTGCATGTTTTTATCCGAACGAAAACAACGGATACACTGTTGTGGTGCCTGACCTTCCTGGATGTGTAACGTGTGGTTCTGACCTTGCTGATGCAATGGAAATGGCTGTTGATGCAGCGAGCGGATGGATACTTGATGAACTCGAAGACGGAAAGTCGGTTCCAAAGGCTTCGGATATTAATGATATTTCAGCTGATGAACATCCGAACGGATTTACAAGTATGCTGTTTCTTGATATGGACAGCTACTCAGAAAAAAACGGAGACAAGGCTATAAGGAAGAACTGCACGCTTCCGGCGTGGCTATGTACCAGAGCGGAAAAAGAAGGTGTAAACTTCTCTCAGGTTCTTCAGGAAGCGCTTATAGAAAAACTGAATGTATGTTCCCGAGCGTGAACACAAAATGAAACCGCATCAACTGACAAGATGATGCGGCCCAGACAAATTATTCGATAGTAGTGTGGTTGCAGTCCACTCTGCTATTATAACACCATTCTTTTACAAAGTCAAGGAGGTGTATGTATATGGCAAAAGCTAAGAAACTGCCTTCCGGGAGCTGGCGTGTGCAGGTATATGCCGGAAAGGACAGTAACGGCAAGAAGATTATGAAGTCTTTTACCGCTGATACGAAAAAGGAAGCGGAACTGATGGCGCTGCAGTTTAGCACGAATCACCGCGAACCCGTTTCGGAAATGACTGTCGGTAAGGCTATAGACAAATATATTGAAAGTAAATCCAACATCCTCTCCCCTTCTACGATCCGCTCATATAAAACAATGAGAAAGAATAATCTGCAGGGACTTATGGATATACAGCTCAGAAATCTAACGAGAACGGCCATACAAGCCGAGATAAACAGTGATGCGGAAAGATTATCACCGAAGTCGGTTCATAACGCTTACGGGCTTCTGAGTTCGTCTCTGAGCGTCTATGCTCCTGATTTGAATATCAAAGTGTCACTGCCGAAGAAGCAGAAGAAGATACGGACAATGCCTGAGCCCGAAGAAATAATAAGAATCGTCAAAGGAACATCCATTGAGCTTCCCTGCCTTCTTGCAATCTGGCTTGGAATGCGAATGAGCGAAATAAGAGGCTTGAAGAAATCAGATGTTGTGAATGGCCAGCTTATAGTCAGGAGATCTATTGTTACAGTAGAAGGTCAGCAAATCGAAAAGGAAAGCACGAAAACGTATGAATCCACACGTGTGAACAATATTCCGCCTTATATTCAGCAACTTATCGAACAGGTTGATACAGAACATCTAACCGAGCTTACAAGAGACCAGATATATACGAGATTTAAAAGGATTCAGAGGGATAACGGGATTGAACCGCTTATTTCGTTTCATGATTTGAGACATCTGAACGCAAGCGTCATGGTGAAGCTTCATGTTCCGGACAAGTATGCGATGGAACGTGGAGGATGGTCCACAAGTTCAACTCTAAGGAATGTTTATCAGCATACGTTCTCGGATGAAAGAGAAGCTGTCAATGCAAAAATTGACGATTATTTCGAAAACATCATTGATGAAATTTCACACGAAAATTCACACGGCAATTAAATAAATGTGCAAAACCGCAATCTATAGATTTTACTGCAGGTCCGAACAATCCAGCGTTGCTTTATTTTTAATCATTCCGTGTGAACTATTAATTTCGTGTGAAATATCGTGTGAACTTTAATGTTAAAATACTGTTTTTTACCCTGTTTTTTTAAAAAATTATTTAAAAATAATCATTGAGAAATTAAATAAAAACCGCATATCTACGTTGTTTATCGTAGATATGCGGTTTTTGCGTTGGCGGAGACGGTGGGATTCGAACCCACGGTACCCGAAGGTACAACTGATTTCGAGTCAGCACCGTTATGACCACTTCGATACGTCTCCATATGTACTGCTCCAACGGCAATACAATAATTATACCATAAAAATATTATAAAATCAATACCTTTTTAAAGTTTATATCATTATTTAAAATCAATCGTAAAAACATTCATTTTCTCGTATGTTCCATAGCTGATGTGATCGCTGTTTTCTACAGCACGATTTATTTCCCATATCCTTCCTTCATCAACTATTTCACTTAAGCACCGATTCATTTCATATAACGATGAAAACATAAAACTAATGCTATCCGAATCAGAATTGTTGATTTTACTGCATAATTCTTCGAATGAATATGTGTCAATAAAAAGGTTATTGTATACAAAATAATTCAGTTTCATTGACTGGCATAAAGGCAGTCTTTCCGGGTTGTCTGCTACCCTGTTTTTCATAAACATCTCATTGTTAAGCATAAAGTAATCATAACGTCTGATATCATCTCCGGTTTCCGTCACCGGATCATCCCATGTAAGATCTATCCAGTAATATTCCCCGTCCGCCTTAACATAATTCCATGCGTGCTTTCCCCTTTCAGTAATACCTGATGCAATTCCACTTTCGATTCCAATCCTGTCCATAATCATTTTAAACGCATCTGCATATCCCTGGCAGACAGCCTTTCCTTCAATGAGACATCCGTAAGCACTGGAACAAAATCCTCCGTCTTCATTTTGTTGTATTTTATCGGCTCCGATACTATCGTATACTGTATTATCAATAATATAATCGTGAACGTATTTGATTTTATCAAAATCATTCCAGGAGGAATCGATATGTAAAATAATCTCACTGATATTTTTTTCAACCAAATCAGACTGTTCTTTTAATTCCTCTACAGAAAAATCATTTATTATATTAAATTCTATTTCTGTGCTGTATCCGTCTGAAGTAAGTGAATATCCTGTAATCCAGTATAGCTCCGGATTTTCAACTGTAAGAGAATCACATATATCAGATATAATTTTTTCGTCAACTTTCCTGCTGAAATGAATTATATGATTAAAATTAAGAAGTTCATTTTTTATATATTCGTATATCTCTTCAGTATCACTGTCGATTTCTGCTGTTTTGTTTTCTGTGATATCGTAATCAATGTAATACATGGTTGATTCTTCCGGAAAATCAGGCTGTTCATCAACACTTATTTTCTCTGTTACTGTAATTGAGCTTTCGTCAGAATCATGAACATGAATATACTCCCCGTACCCGGTACATCCGGTTAAAAGAATCGGTATAGATAATATAACAAAAATTTTTTTAATCATATTCCCTCCGAAAAAATATATTTGAGTCACATTTTCTATTATATCATACATAAATAAAATATTCAATTATAAAAATATATTGAATATTGTCCATAATAATGGTATACTTAAAAAAACAAGTAAAATTTATTCGGAAAAGAGGTATCTTATGAAACACACAAATAAAAAAGAAAGACAAAATATACAAAAGCCGACAGATGAACATGATACCGGAATAATCGTTATATCTGATAAAAACGGA
>JAUNJJ010000167.1:1385-6004 GCA_030533325.1 Oscillospiraceae bacterium | reverse complement strand
AACAGAAAATGTTGAAGCAATCTCCCCAATCCACTCAACCCCACTATCCTTCATAGGAACATTCTTATTAAGACCTTTTGTGACAACTTCTGTAATCAGAGACTGTTTGTAAGATTTTAGTTTTTCAATCTGAGATTGCTGATTTGCGATAAGGGTGTCGACTTTTAAACATATCGTTTCTAATTTGGTACAAATGATGTTCTGCCTTTTTAAATCACATATTGGTATAAGTATATTTTTTAGAGTATCACTATAAATTACATCTATTGTTGTCGCATTACTTTTATAGTGTATTTGTCTGGATATAAAATCAGATTCATTAAAAATGTATCTCAATAATTTGTAATTAATTAATTCTTCGTTTATTCTAAATTTTATTATACATGGGTGAATAATACCCTTATTAAATTTTTCAGGGATTCTGTTTATTTTTCCTATTGTTCCTCGTGTTGTAATTAATATATCATTTGAAGAGACTTGAAATCCTATCATAGATTCAAATTTTTCTTGACTTATAAAAGCAAGACCATCTCTAAAGTTATTATCAATTACTGAACGTTGGTTATACACCCAGTAATCGCTTGGTTCAGATAAAAAGTCTGAACCTGAAAGTTGACTTCCAAATGGTCCTGTTTTAATTGAATCTTTCCCTTTTTCAAGAAAAAATTTTAATGGAGCTACGTTAAATTCTTTATCAATTTCCCCAAGCCACTCAATTCCACTATCCTTCATCTCACGCATTTCCAAACAACTCCATTTCTAAAAATTCTGTTGGAGTTACAGCTTTTACAGAACTATTTACAAAATCCTTAACATTTCTTGTTACTATATAATCTGCTCTGAATGATTCCGCACATTTATCCTGTAAACAGTCTTCAAAGTCTTTAAAATTGTTTTTGTCCAAAGCTTCGATAACACTCATCCTGTTATATCCAGCAACGTCAAGAACCAGTAAAAGATTTTTTAATACTTTTCTTCTTGTTTCGTCATCCATTTCCTTGCGCAGAATAAAGTAAATATTAGGTATTGAATGAACAGCTATTGCACCATATACCTTTTTATCAGAACAAAGTTTCATTATTTTATGTGCATCTTCATAATAAGGAGTTCTTACAGCTACATAATCAATTAATACATTTGAATCAATCAAGATTTTCATATTTTTCCTCCAGATATCTGTAATATTCCTCTTTTTCGTCAACAGGTGTTTTAAAAGGTTTTATCAGCTTTTCAAGTTCCTGAAAAGCCTTTTGTGATTCAGTTAGTGTATCTTCATTACGGCTTCTGAAAATAATCTGAATAATAGAATAGAGTTTCTGTGCATCTTCTTCTGTTAAATCAGATACCGCATTATATATCATTTCTTTAGTACTCATGTAATCACCTCATTAATTTCCGAACAGTTCTTTCATAAGAGCAGTTTCTTCTGCTTCAAGTTCTTTTATTTCAGCAAAAATATCTTCTGATTTTGCAGGAGCTACGAATTTGTAGAATAACCTTGTGAACGGCACTTCATAGCCAATTTTGTCCTTTGTTCTGTCGAGATAAGCAACAGGGTTGTAAGGGAGAACATTTTTCTTTATATATTCATCAATATCTTCTGAAAGCGGAATAATCTCATTGTCACTTGCACCTTTTACCGGTTGCGGTTTGCCTTTTTTGAGGACAGGCTGACCTGATTCGTCACAGAGAGCAGTTTCTACTGTAACCTTCGTGAAACCAAAGAAATTATTCTCAAATACCTTTGATTCAACAACAAGATCATTTTCTTCATAAATACCTTCAGTAAATTCATTATATGCTTTCATAATAAGAGAAATACAATTATCACTGAGGTCAACACGTTTGTTACCTATATTTTTTCTTCTCTTTTCAAAACACTTTGACGCATCAATAAGCTGAACTTTTCCGCTTCGGTTCATATCCTTGCCTTTTGTAAGTACCCAGATATATGTCGAAATACCGGTATTGTAAAACAGATCTGTCGGAAGCTGAACGATAGCTTCTACATAGTCGCCTTCGATAACATATCTTCTGATTTCAGACGCACCGCTGCCAGCGTCACCAGTGAAAAGGGAAGAACCGTTCTGAATGATAGCCATTCGACCGGAGCCTTCCTTGAGTTTCTTTACGCCGTTTAACATAAAGAGCATCTGTGAATCTGATATAGCAGGAAGACCAGCGCCGAAACGTCCTTCAAAACCAAGCTTTGCCTCTTTTTCAACTTCTGCCTTTTCACGTTTCCAGTCAATACCGAAAGGAGGATTACTGATTATGTAATCAAACTCATATCCACTGAATTTATCATCAGAAAGTGTATCACCGTATTTCATACCAGATGCATTTCCGCCCTTGATAAGCATATCGGCTTTTGCAATAGCGTATGTTTCAGGGTTAAATTCCTGTCCGAAACAAGTGAGATCAGAATCTTCATTTATATAATGCAGTCTTTCATCAAGACAGCCTAACATCTGGGAAGTACCCATTGTCATATCATACGCTGTCTTTGTGCAGCCGTTAGCTTTGATTTCATCCTTTTCAGGAGCAACGAGAAGTTCTGTCATAAGATAAATGATATCACGAGCAGTAAAGTGTGCTCCGGCTTGTTCATCGTATGATTCTGAGAACTTTCGGATAAGTTCTTCAAAGATATATCCCATATCTGCTGAAGTAATTTTGTCCGGAGCCATATCTGCTTTTGTAGTATTAAATTCCTGAAGAACAGTAAACAGCACCTTTCCGTCAACCATAGTTTTAACCTGTTCTTCAAACTTGAAGTTTGCTATGATGTCCTTTACGTTATCAGAAAATCCTTTGAGGTAATTATCAAAGTTTGCATCTATATTGTCCGGATCTGAAAGAAGTTTATAGAAGTCAAACTTACTTGTGTTGTAGAACGCATAACCTGAAGCCTTGCAGAGAGTACCATCACGAAGTTCACTGTTTGCGTTAATACTGTCAAGTTTAGCAGCCATCTCAAGAACCTTGTCCTTTGTTGGCTTGAGGGCATCATCGAAACGTTTGAGAACAGTAAGTGGAAGTATAACCTTACCGTATTCATGAGGCTTGTACAGTCCTACGAGATGTGTCGCTATTTCCCATATAAGATTGGCTTTTTCCTGTATGTTAGCGTTAGTCTGCTTCTGTAATTCGTTCATTGGCATAACAATTAATTCTCCTGTCCTATAATTTCTTTTAACTTTTCAAATTCGTCTCTGGAAAGAGTAATGCCCTTCCCCATCTTATCATGTTCCGGTGACCATTCACGGATATCGTATTTAGGTTCTGCATCATTCCACGATACAAGATTAAGTTCTTTCTGCCAGCCTTTGGGTGATACGGAGAGAACTCCAAGTGTTTCTTTTATTTCAAATTTAATATCTGCCATAACTTTAACTCCATTTTTTCAAATATAATATTCAACATATAGTAAAACTTAAAAAAATATATATTTTATATTATAGCATAAAATCATCAATAACACAAGCTTGCGACTTTCTAATTTTCTAATTTTATAAAAAATAGACAAATATTTAGTGATGTCAACGAGCATTTAAACAGTAGATTATCAGAAAACACAAGAGTTCTCAATTTTACATCGAGAACTCCTGACATTCCTTATTTCATATATACAACAGTTATATCATTACCTTGTATTGGTATTTTCCCTTTATGCGTAATTGCTTTATCTTTATATACACGCAGTGGAATAACACCATTTATGCACACACCTTTTCTATATGTCAATTTTGAAATTATATCATCAGTTACTTTGATTCGTATTGCGGCTTCTACTTTTTTTCCTCTCAAATATTTAAGGACATGTACGTTTTCACTTTTTAATTCATTAAAATCTTTTGCACTATACAGCCATACTAAGTTCTTCTCTTTAAGATACATCCCTCTACCTGGAAAAATAGAACCACTTTTTAATATCTTCTCAGCAGAGTTTTTAGTTGTGTAGTGTACAAGCCCATATTTCTTTAACTCTTTTGCCAAATCATCTTCAATCTTAGATAATGGACTGTGGAGAATTGGTAAAACCACAAAAGGAAATGCAATCATAAATAAAACTAACAACATAAATAGAATAAATAACAGAACTTTCAATCTATCACCTCAACATGTTTGATTCCATTGGATTCAATGATTATGCCTGAACCAAAGCCATAAAATGCTCACTCATACACTGTACCTGCACATCCTGACTTAATAATCCGTCATCATCAAGATATTCATCCAGCATAACTCTGAGTTTACGTACTGTATCCGGTAAACCGGCGCTATATAATGCCGGTGGCTCTTCCCCACTGTACAGAACGTATTCAGATATCCCATCCGGAATATCTTTCAGTATGCTGTACTTCATGCCTCTGGGTGGTTTCAATATTTCAAGACTGTCTGAATCCGTCATGTCATAACAATTAATGTATGCTCCATCAGTATTTTCGGATTCTGTTTTACTGCTTTCGTTATTTTTATTACTGATTATCATTTTTGTCTCCTGTTCTATCTGTTTATATGACATTACTTAATATTTTATCACATTTCCGGATTCATTACAATATGAATCCGGAATATGAAATGGTGATTAATAAATAATAAATCTTTCATTATAC
>JAUNJJ010000167.1:0-1375 GCA_030533325.1 Oscillospiraceae bacterium | reverse complement strand
GAAAATGGAGAAAAAATTATTCAGATGGCAGATTTCCGTTTTGCGGAAAAAATTTTATAGAAACGTTATAGAAATCTTGTAATTGGCAATTTATTATATTGACTTCATACCGTTTGTGTGATATCATTATTAACGTTTGAATTTTCCAAAATGAGGTGCTTCTATGAATCGTTCAGAACCAGTTGAGCTTACCAATCTATGCCTTATATACCGTGATAATGAAATTCTTCTCCAGAACAGAAAAAAGGCTGACTGGCAGGGATACACATTACCGGGCGGACATGTTGAACCATATGAAAGCTTCACAGATGCCGTTATCCGTGAAATGAAGGAAGAAACCGGTCTTGATATCAGAAATCCAAAGCTGTGCGGAGTCAAGCAGTTCAGAGGAGATTACGGCAGATACGTTGTATTTCTCTATAAAACCAATGAGTTTTCCGGCGAACTTGTCAGTTCAGATGAAGGCTGTATGGAATGGGTTAGCAGATGCGAAATAGATGACTACCTCACTGTTAAGCATTTTAAGGAGCTTCTCTCCGTATTTGACAACGAAGAACTCACAGAATTCATATATGATGAAGACTGGAATGTGATATTAAAATAACGATGCTTTCCATATCAGGAGGACTTACAATGGATATTAAAGTAAACGGCGGTACGCTTCCGCAGAAAGAAATTGACGCATATATAGCTTATGTCAAGGACAAATACAAGCACAGAAGTCTCACTGGACTTACAATCAACATTGACGGCGAATTCGTGGACATCGAATCCCATTTTGCTGAAGTACCTTTTGACAGAACAAGAAGAATTACCGGTTATCTTGTAGGCAGCCTTGACCGCTTCAATGACGCTAAACGTGCTGAAGTTGAGGACAGAGTTAAGCATGGTACTGCAATGTGATCCTGCGGTATTTCATGTATAATTTCTGACATTGACAAAATCCAGTATTATATGGTAAAATCATAGAGCTAAATGATCACAACAAGCATTTAGTTACTTTCCTTAAACGCAAAAGGCGGTTTACTTCATTTTCATGAGGTAGACCGCCTTTTCTCCTGTGAAAAATTTTAGAATGCCAAAATTTTCCTGTATTTCATCTGTAAAAGCATGATAAGTCTGATAATATCATTTCGATTCATTCTGAATCAGCTTCATTATTTTATCATCCAGTGAAGCAGCAGGAATAATTTCTGATCTGTGGCATACACGTTCTATTTCTGCTATACTGTAATAGCCGTCAGCAGGAACCCGGTTTTTATTTCGAATCATAATAATAAACAAACAGATAAGAATTATAAATAAGCAGGGAATAATGATTAAAAATCGAGTAGGAGGCTAACCATTATTTGATTAGCCGACCTCTCACACCACC
>JAUNJJ010000039.1:14450-29377 GCA_030533325.1 Oscillospiraceae bacterium | reverse complement strand
TGTACCGGAATTACTGATTCAAAGCTGTTCATTGTCGGCGTTGCTGGCTGTACCGGGCTTACTGATTCAAAGCTGTTTATTGTCGGCACTGCAGGAATATCATCAAATCCACTCATTATATCTTCTGTACTGCTGATATTATCGTTTATTACTGAAGGATTATCTGAAATAAGTGAATCAAATCCAAATTCTGAGTCAATATCAGAAAGTTCTTCCCTGTCTGCACTGCCTGAGCTGTACATATCTGCAGAAGCAAGTTCCGAAAACTGAAGTGAAACGTTTGAAGCACTCTGAACCGGTGAAACTGATGATACATCAGGAGCCGCAATCTCATCAAACTGTGTACTAACTGACGAACCATAATTTCTGCTCTGTGGCTGATATACAGGGACATCCGGAACGACAAAATCATCCTTCGCTGATTCTGCAATATTAAGAGAACCAAATTCAGTAACTGCTGAATTTACAGATGATGCTCCTGCATATTCTGCTCCTACAACAGGAATGCTGTTTGAGAAGAACGATGAAGCATCGGCTTTTATTGATGAAGCAGATGCTGCCGGAGTTTCAGCTGGTTTCTCTGCAAGCTGTGAACCGATATTGAACTGCGAGAGTATGTCATCCGTTGCACTTTTTATGCTGTCTGCTGTAACTGAAGAAGCAGGTGCTTCCTTTTCCGGCTCCGGAGTTGGTTTATACATAAACTGTGAAAGAAAATCATCATCAGCGGAAGCGGAGGATGGTGCAGATACGGACTCTGCTGCATTATCATTCGAACCTGAAAAACCTTTTGTGTACTCCTGATATGACGGTACAGGACCTTCTTCCTGAACAGGCGGTGCCATTGATTCGATTTCCGGCTGTACAGGGGAAGAATTCGTCTGCTGAGAAAATGCCGGAGCAGATACCTGCGTCTGAACATTCTGTGACATAACTGACATACTCTGTTCATATGGATTAAACGGTCCCTGTGGTGCTGCCACCTGCGGCTGCGCATACGGATTGAACGGTCCCTGCGGTGCAGTTACCTGCGACTGTGCATACGGGTTAAATGCTCCCTGTGGTGCAGTTACCTGCGGCTGTACATTTGTCTGATTGTAAGGACTGAACGGAGACTGGAACTGAACAGACTGAGCTGCCGGCTGTTCAGACGGAATAGAATCCCTGAGCATATGTAATGAAGCTGATGTGGCACTGTCGTCGCGGCTGTCACGTTTTGCTGAAGCCTCTGCCTCTCTGTTCATCATATATTCTTCATATGTCGCTTCTCTTACAATACCCTGCTTTTTAGCACGCTGATATCGCTTTTTTTCTTCTTTTGCAATTCTAAGTTCTTCTTTATTGCTTTCACGAATCATCTTTGTTGCAAAAACTTCCTTACAACGTTCGCATGTGAGATCAGTTATATCCTTGAGTTCTCCTTCTCTGGTATACCATGTTCCACCCTGCATTTTCATTCTGCATCCTGTATATCTGTCATTATCAGAACCATGCATGGCGTTGTCCTTGGTATTGCGGATTAACGTTATCGGCATTATAATACCTCCTATAAAAATTCATTAACTATATCTATTATAAATCAAATCCGCAATAATTGCAACTCTTTTTATATTAAATACTATTTTTACCTTGTTTTTTATTAGTTTTATACAAATACAGGATTTTCAAGTTTATACAAGATAAATAATTTACAAGTTTTCTTTGAATACAGTGTTTTTTTAGTGAATATTCACTGTTTCATTCAGGATTTAACAGATTATAAAAATACTATAAAAACCTTCTTGACATCTCTTTACTTTCAGGGTATAATTATAGACTGAGTTGTTATTCATAATTATTATAAGGATGTGGTTTTTTGATTGATTTTATCAGTGATTTTCTGAATTATGGTTTCTTAAGACGAGCGTTGATTGTCGGTCTTCTGGTAACACTTTCAGCTTCACTGCTTGGAGTAAGCCTTGTACTTAAACGCTTTTCAATGATTGGAGACGGACTTTCCCATGTCGGATTCGGTGCTATTTCCATAGCGGCAGCACTGAATATAGCTCCTCTCCAGTTTTCAATACCGGTTATTATCATCGCAGCATTCTTCATTTTAAAACTAAGCAAAAACAGTAAAATAAACGGAGACGCAGCGATTGCTCTTATTGCAAGCAGTTCACTTGCCATTGGTGTTTTCATCAATTCATTATCAACAAAAATTAAACCAGACTATGAAAGCTGGATGTTCGGAAGTATTCTTGCAATAAGTAAAGATGATGTTGTTATAAGTATTATACTATCATTTACAGTAATTACTCTCTTCATATTTTTCTACAATAAAGTTTTCCTTGTAACCTTTGATGAATCATTTGCCAGGGCCACAGGAATCAGTTCAGAATTCTACAACATGCTGATTGCTTTTCTTACTGCTATTACTGTTGTTATCGGCATGAGACTTATGGGTACACTTCTTATGTCATCACTCCTTATATTTCCTGCTCTTACATCAATGCATATTTGCAAAAGTTTTAAATCCGTTGTGATATCATCAGCAATTATTTCATCAGTGTGCTTTATGTCCGGTCTGGCTGTTTCATATCAGTTAGATACTCCTACCGGTTCAACAATAGTTCTTATAAACCTTATCCTTTTTACAGCTTCATATTTTCTTGGAAAAATTAAACGTACATGATAAAAAAATCTCAGCTGAAAATTCAGCTGAGATTTTTTATAAAGAAAACAGCTCCCGGAAATAATCCGAAAGCTGAATTTTTTTATTATTCCTTAACGCCGCCTTCTGCAACACCGTCAACGATTGTACGTGAAAGTAAGCAGTAGATGATGATAATTGGAAGAATAGAAAGTATAATTGATGTATATCTAACACCGAGGTCAGCAAGTTTATCATTTGTAAGGATTGACTGAACCATCATAGGCATTGTATACTGCTTGAAGTTTCTTGAAATAAGAATCATAGATGGTGTATAGAAGTTGTTCCAGTTTGCGATAAATGCAAATATTGCCTGAACACCTATAGCCGGCTTCATAAGAGGAAGACCGATTGTAAGGAATGTTCTGAACTCTCCTGTACCATCAATACGGGCAGCTTCAACAATGTCAAGCGGGAATGACGACTTCATATACTGACGCATATAGAATACAACCGCAGGTGCTGCAATAGCAGGAAGAATAAGCGGCCAGTATGTATCAGTAAGACCCATCTTACCCATGAATGTAACGAAACCAACAGATGTAACCTGTACAGGAACCATCATTACAGCGAGAATAAAAGTATAAGCTATTCCGGAAGCCTTGAAATCATATACTACAAGACCATAAGCTGTAAGAGATGCAAAGAAAACTGTAAGTACAGTTGCACAGGCAGTGATTATAAAACTGTTTCTGTAACCAATCCATGCACTGTATGTAATCTTTCCGATTTCGTTAAGATGCATTGTTTCCTTAATGTTCTTGATAAAGTAGTTGCTTGGAATAATTGATAAACCGTTGTTTATAATATCCTGCGACTGACGTGTAGAGTTTACAAATAAGATCCAGATAGGAAGTATACAGATAATTGTAAGTATAACAAGAACAACCATTACTCCTATGGATTTTGCACGCGTTCTAGCTGCGTAGCTGTCTTTTTTACTGTTCATGATCAAAATCCTCCGAATGCTGATTTGCTCTGAAGCTTAGCCTGTCTTTTTGCTTCCTTAATAAGAGCCTTCTTCTTCTTTGCCTCCGGATCAGCATTCATTGCAAAGCAGATTGATCCAAGTGCTGATGTTACTATAAAGAGAAGAACTGAAGCAGCAGCTGAGAATCCATAGTTATGCGGAATAATATGGAAGTGGTTATAAATGTAAACAGCTATTGTTTCTGTTGCTCTGTTGTAAGTTGTACCTTCTTTGTAGAGATAAGGCAAATCCCACATCTGGAGACCACCGATCATAGATGTAATCATTGTGTAGATAACCATCGGTCTGAGAAGCGGAAGTGTGATCTTTGTGAAGACCTGTCTGCTGTTAGCTCCGTCTATATCAGCAGCTTCGAAAAGTGAAGGGCTGATACCCATAATTGCAGCCATGAGCATTATCATTGTATTACCGAACCACATCCATGTCTGTGCAAACATAATGATAAATCTTGAGTTCCACTTGTCACGAACGAAGTCGATAGGTTTATCAAGACCCATACTCATAAGCCAACTGTTTATAGGACCGTACTCTGTTTTTGAGAATAACATCAAAAATAACGCAGCTACGGATGCAGCTGTTACGATATTTGGCAGGTACATAACAATCTTGAAAAAGGTCTTACCCTTAATCTTAAGATTAAGATCTGTAAACCATACTGCTAAGAGTAATGATAAAGCTAACTGTGGTATAAAGTTACCGAACCATAATATAAGTGTATTACCGAATACTCTGAAAAGATTCTGGTGCTGAGTCATCTCAGGTCTGCTGTCTCCTCCGAAAAGAAGAATCTTAAAGTTTTCAAGACCTACAAAAGCTGCCTCATTCTGACCATTACCGTAAACAGAGAGTCGGAATGTATTAAGGAGCGGTACTAACTGAAAAATAAAATAAACTATAAAAAACGGCAGAATAAAGTAATATCCGTACTTGGCATAGCTTATAGAACGGATTTTATTTTGTGCACTTGATTTCATTCTCAAAAAGCCCTCCCAGGAAAAATTTTCTGTAATTAAAATAAACTATATAATTAACACAACACACACCTACAGGGCAGTATGCCCCGTAGGATGTGTGATTGGTTAATCTGAGTTAAAATTGTTTTTAACTAATTATTCTTCCCAGTTGATTCCGTCAGTTACCTGACCAGCAACACCGTTCTTGAATTCTTCCATAGCTTCTTCAACAGTAGCGTATGTTCCTTCAGCGTATGACTGAACAGCGTTTGAGAATTCTGTCTTGATGATAGCATCGTAAGGTGTAATCTTGCCCTTCATGTCGATACCATCAGCAACCTTGTTGAGTACTTCAAACTGGTTCTGGCCGCCGAGAACAGGAGCGCCCTTGTATTCGCCCTTTTCGATGATAGCTTCCATAACCTTCTTGTTTGACATGTATTCACCCTGCTTTTCAGCATAAGCTGTAGCGCCTTCTTCGTTGATTGTGAAGAAGTCGATGAACTGCTTAGCAAGATCCTTGTTGTTGATTCTTGCTGCAGGAGCAAGCCATGTACCGCCCCAGTAGAATTCTGAAGGACCAACTACGCACTTCCACTTACCAAATGTAGCGCCGCCTTCGCCGCCAGCTACACCTGTAAGGATTGTGTCACCGAAGCCCCATGTTGAAACGAAGAAACCGAGAACGTCATCTGACTGACCGAGTGGCTTCCATTCGTCTGTCCACTGAGCAACCTTTGTTACATAACCGTTGTTCCAGAGGTCATAAGCAAACTGAGCGTACTTTGTGCAGTAGTCGTCAACAAGGAGCTTGTTGTCAGCATCAAGCCAGGCTGTTGGTCTTGAACCTGAGTAAACCTGCCATACACCGCCGAGTGTAGCTGAGATAGCCGGACCGTTAGCATCCTTAAGTTCCTTAGCTGTAGCCATGAATGTATCCCAGTCCTTAACCTTTTCCTGCATTTCTTCTGGTGACTTAACACCGAGGAACTGTTCAGCGAGGTCTTCTCTGTAGCAGTATCCGCCAGCAGCTGCCTGCCATGAAATACCCTTGAGTTCGCCTGATGTTGTTGACTTACCTGTTTCAACTACGTAGCCGTAGATGTCGCTGAAGTCGCTTTCGCTGTAACCGAGTTCTGAAAGCGGAATTGTTGCTGTATCATCATTGATGAAGTTAAGGCACCAGTCAGCTTCGAGGAACATGATGTCAGCGTCGTTAGAAGCGTCTGAGAGGTACTGTGTGTACTGTTCAGAAGCCTGGCCGCCCTGTACGTCGAAGTTCTTGATGTTGATCATTGATGGATCTGTGCCTGTCTTTTCACAGAAAAGATCTACCATTGGCTGGCTGTCGTTTGCGTTCCAGCAAAGGATTGTAAGCTGATCGCCTTCAGCTGCAGCGTCGCCGCCTTCAGCAGCTGAATCTTCTGTCTTGCTTTCTTCTGCAACTGAATCTTCAGCCTTTGAATCGTTGTTTGCAGCAGGTGTTGTTGAGCTTTCTTCCTTAGCGCCGCATCCGTAGAGAGCTGTTGCTGAAAGAGCAAGAGCTGCAAGTAATGCTAATGTCTTCTTAAAATTCTTCATTTCTAAATTTTCCTCCTTAATGATTGTATTATATTTATTAATTAAATATAATAGGCATATGTTTATGTGGTCAGTCTTGCGACTGTTTGACCCTTAATCAGTTCAGTTTCAATAAATGCATGTTTCTTCTGATCCGTAAGCTCTTTTCCGTCTATCCTGTCAAGCAGAAGTTCTGCAGCTCTCCGGCCTATCTCTTCTGTATTCTGATATACAGTAGTAAGCTTCGGCTCAGCTATCTGACTGAAAGGAATTCCGTCAAATCCTACAAAAGATATATCATCCGGTATCCTAAGATTCTTATTCGAAGCGGCAATATACCCTCCGAAAGCTGAAACATCATCCGGCATTATTATGCATGTAGGCGGCTCATAGAGATTCAGCATCTCTGAAACTATTTCTTCGGACTTTCTGATATCACTGTATCTTCCCTGCCTTACATAGTCAAATACAACCGGCAGACCAAGCTGTTTCATTGTCTGTGTAAAGGAATCAAGCCTTACAGTTGTTATCAGCGATGTATCTCCGTAAATATAGGCTATCTTTCTGTGTCCCATATCGTAAATATACTCAATTATATCTCTCATACCCTGCCGGTTATCAGAACAAACTGAATAATCACGTCCGGAAAAAAAGTCAAGCGCTACAACCGGGAGATCACTCCGGAATAATCTGCTTATCTCACTGTCATAAAAATCCGTACAAGCTATCAAAACTCCGTCAACATTCCTGTGTTTACAGTGTTCATAGTATGTAAGCATTTTTTTTTCAGGATTTCCTTTTCCTATGAAAAGAATATCATATCCGTTAGTCTCAGCAGCACGTTTGAAACTTTCCAGTACCGCAGAAAAATAAGCATGCTTCAGACCATTTCCAAGTCTGTCATTATAGATTATGCCAATCGTGCTTGTTTTTGAAGTTTTCAGTGCCTTGGCATTTGCGTTTGGAAAGTATCCAAGCTCATCTGCTACTGCTCTTACTTTCTTCTTTGTCAGTATACTTATGTCAGAACAGTCATTAAGAGCCTTGCTGACTGTCGCAACTGACACACCGCATCTTCTGGCTATATCTTTGATTGAAACCATTGTAAAAACTCCGTTAATGTTTATAACGTCTGTCTTTAATAATAATATACTTCAGAAACCTTCAAAAGTCAATGAATAAAACTAAATTGTTATCTTTATTAAGCAAAATGTACAAGTTTCTGAAAAGATTTTAGTGCATTTTCTAATAAATATCCTTCTGAAAACTACAAAACTTACAAAACGGTTAAAATTAATTATGCAACTATTAAACCGTTTTAGTCCTCCGGTATGATAATCTTCTGTTGATTAAAACAATAATTTATTGTATAATATAAGTCAGAAATAAACTATCATAAACCGGAGGTAATTATGGGCTATTTTCCTTTTTCCGAGAGACCTGGCATGCTTTGTTTTACATGCTGTCATGTTCTCGAAGACAATAAACCAATAACTTTTGTTACTCATCACTTTGATGACAACAACTGGCAGTTTGTATGCGGTTCTGAACACAGCGACGCCGATGCAGTAATAATAAGTATCGGTGAACTCTGTGAAATCGACCCCAGCATTGAATCACTCTGTGATCTTCCTGTAGGAAGCTTCGCATCCAGGAAGAATAAAAACGCCAGATGGATGACGGGGAAACTTCCTGATGAAGAGTCATATCCTGATATGCGGGTTCAACATTAATATTATATCTTATTTAAATAAAATAGTCAAGCTTTTTATGCTAATTTATATGCAAAAAAGAAGAACTAAAAAAACATCCGGCAGACATAACGTTTGCCGGATGTTTCTGTTATTCCTGTTTTGCCTTTGCAATTCTGCTTTCTCTTCGTTTCTTTGCGCGGAGATTAAGAAGGTATATTACGAATGCGAAATATACAAGTGTAAGTCCTGTTGCTATTCTGAGTGCATTTTTAAGTGCCGAAGACTTGAAATATGTCCTGAGAACTTCTGCTGCATATTTGAAGTATGAAAATTCTGCATCACTGTATGCCACGAGGTCAACTGTTCCGATTTCATTTTCAAGGTATCTGAGCTTAAGTGTTCCAAGCTTTTCACCGGCCTTTATAGGTGCGTTAAGTTCCTCATACATATAATCTATCTCTGTTATTATAGCAGAAGTGTCAAGTGTTGAAAGCCACATGCACTTTACATCATTTGCAGGTTTAAGATTAATATAGTCCTTACCCTTTGCATAGTTTATCTTAGGTGAACGAATCTCCTGGGTTTCTTCAAGAACAACCTTGTGTTCCAGTTCCCTGAACGCCCAGTCAAAAAGTCTGGATGCATCATTGAGGTGAGTAAAAATGTCATTATCATATTCGTCTGTTTCAAACGGTGCGTTAAAAAGTACAGCTACATAATTCTGACCGTCTCTTGACGCTCTTGTAACAAGGCATCTTCCCGACTGATTGGAATTACCTGTTTTTATTCCCTTTGTGCCTTTGAAGTAGTACTCGCTGTTTGGATCCATCATGAGGTTTACATTTTTAAATGAAAGGCCCTCAGAATGGAAGTTTGTTCCGCCAGTGGAATATGTAAGATTTGAGGAAAGTTCAGCAAATCCCGGAAGGTTAAGGGCATACTCGGTTATAAGAAGCATATCTCTTGCTGTTGTATGCTGACTCTCATCATAAAGTCCGTGAGGATTTGCAAAGTGTGTGTTTACTGCACCTATCGCCTGCGCCTTTTCATTCATCATATTTACAAAGTTCTGAACACTTCCCTCTCCGACGTTATACGCAAGAGCAAGGGCTGCTTCACATGACGACTGAAGAAGCATAGCACTGATAAGATGTTCAACCTTCAGCTGTTCACCCTCTTCAATATATGCAAGAGTTACTTCATTGTAAGGATACTCGTCTGACGGATATGTCTGACGGTATTTTTCAAATTCATTCTGGATATTCGGCGGAACCTCGACAATTGCATCAAGACTCGGTGCCTTCTCCATAGCAATAATTGCAGTCATTATCTGAACAGTCTGTGCCGGACTGCACTGCTTGTCTGCATTTTTTTCATATACAATCGTATGAGTGTCAACGTTGTATAAAATTGCTGCATCACTTTGTACTTTGAATGACGGTCTGAATGACAATGCCTGTGCAGCAGGTACATCAGCTATCACAGAAAAATTAATCAGCACCATCAGCATGGTAATAATACTAACTATCTTCTTCATTCTGCATCTCCTCAAGGATAAATTTTTTTTATACAAATCTATTATAGCAAATTTTAATGTGCATTAAAAGAGGTTTGAATAAAAAAATTCACAAAAATTCAATAAATTATTTACGGCACATCATTTTTATGATAAAATAGGAAAGGGATATTTTTTATTCCCGTTAATTCTTTGTAAAAGGTGATAAAATGATATATATTACAGGTGATACTCACGGTGATTTTTCGAGGTTTAAGGATTCGATAACCAGAAAACTCAGAAGGGGCGATACACTTATAGTATGCGGAGATTTCGGATTTATATGGGACGGAAGCAAAGCGGAAAACAATATACTTAAGAAAATCGGCGAACTTAAGTACACCGTTGCATTCATAGACGGATGCCACGAAAACTTTGACCTTCTTGAAAAGTATCCGGATATAAGCTGGAACGGAGGAACTGCACAGGCTATATCAGGTAATCTTGTTCATCTGAAACGCGGACAGGTTTATACTATTGAGGGTAAAAAGTTCTTTACTTTCGGTGGCGGACACAGTCAGGACATAGACATCCGCCGTGAAACAAATACATGGTTTGAACAGGAACAGCCAACTGTTGCTGACGTTGAAGAAGGCGTAAAAAACCTTATGGCTCATGAAGGTCTGATTGACTATATAGTTACTCATGAACCTCCGCAGTCTCTGAAAAAATGTCTCGACATGGACATTCTTCACCGACTGGAAACAGATACATTTTTTGAACAGCTTCTCACAGAATGTGCTTTCGGCAAATGGTTTTTCGGAAAATGTCATATGAACAAAATCATTCCTCCAAAATTCTACGCTCTGTTTGACGATGTCATCAGACTTGAAACCGAATAATAAAAAAGGTGCAGTCTCATCTTCGGGACTGCACCTTTATGTTATTTGTTTTCAAGATTTGTCTCTTCTTTAACATAAAGAAAATCAACATAATCCATCATATACCACTGATCATTAATCTTAACTACTCTGAAATTCTCATTTGTTACATTATTGGAACCGAGATTTCCTTTTGCAGTAAAGGTCACTGCAATTTCATATCCGTCCTCAAAAATATCATTCGAAAGGAGCTCCGGATTGAAGCTTGCATACTCTTCCTGATATTTTTTCAGGTCCTCCTCTGTCATCCTGGTTTCCTTGTGTATCTTGTATGTAATGTCAAAATTGGTTCCGAACTCAGCAGCAAGGCTTCTGTAATACTGATCATGGTAAAGCATATCCGCAGTACTTATCTTTTCCGCATCATCAGTCATCTCACCCATAACAATATACGCGAACTGCTGGTTAAACATTTCCTGATAAAATTCCGGGAATGCAGAAATATACTTGTCATATTCATTTTCCACACAGCCCTCTATATATGCGTCAACCGGCTTCATGTAAATATCCGACTCTTTTCGGGTTAAAAATGTTACAAGAAAAGTAAGTCCGGTAATTACGGCTACAGCTGCAACTGCAAATCCGGTAATCTTTAATGTTTTATTTCTCTTTTCCTTCTTTTCGGCTTCCTTCTGCTTCATAAGCATTTCCGCACCCGGTATCTTTTTCAGACACTCCGGGCATTCGTATGCTTCATTGTCCATTTCTGCTCCGCAGTACTGGCATAATTTGCTCATAAACTTTATAATCCTTTCATTTTTAAGAATAACGTTCAACTAAATTATCAAGAAGATCCTTGGCATAATCATAGTTTTTCTGCATTTTCTCTCTGTAGCGTGCACCTTTCTGCACCTTTCTGATTCCGATATAAACATCGTCCGGAATAGTCCCCTCATAACCTATATCCTCTGCAAATGATGTATCTTTAAGATAGAAACCATATCCTTTTACGTGTTCATTTCCCGGATACAGCTCCTCGAGACTGTCAAGAGTCTGGTCAGGCATGAGGAAGTCAGCACTTTCTTCATTGCCTATAACAAGCATTGTTTCACCGTCCTGCATAAGCGAAAAAATCTTGGTGGAACTTGCCTGCTGAGTATACGGATCAAGGTCATTTGAAAGAGGCATGTAGTACATGGAAGCAAGAATCTCTTTGTTTCCGTTTATATCATCAATATATTCCTCGACGATTTCCTCAAGTCTGTCACAGCAGGCTTCAAGTTTCGGATCATTTGTAAGAATCATTGCTGTTATATCAGGTCTTTCCTTGCTTGCAAGGTCATAAATTAAAAATGAAACAAGAAAAACAAAGAAGGCACCTGTTATTACCATTGCTTTATTGCAGTATATAAATGAACTTATTCTCTGCCACAGTGTGTATTTTCTGGCAGCAGTATGTTCCTCAAACTGATTATCATCTGTTAGCCCCTGCTTCATCCTGATAATCTCTATCTTTTCATCACGAAGCTGCTTTTCATATTCTTCATTTGCTTTGTCCTTCTTTTTAGCTTCACGAAGCATCTTCTCAGACTGCATATGAAGCCGTTCGTGCCGCTCTTTTTCATTCACCTCACGAATAGTTTCAAGTATACCTTTTTCTTCAGGCTTTTTCCCTTTTTCAGCCATAATTACATCACCATTCCGTTTTTAGTATCAGCAAATATTATTATAACACAAAAACGACTGTATAACAATGTATATTTTGTGAAAGTATATTTATCCGCATACACAAAAACAGAACCTCCGAAAATGCACCCAGTCACTTAGAAAACTGCATTGTTGATACATCGCATTCTGGCTTACTCATAAGTACTGCTCCTTACATTTTTTATACTTATCAGTTCAATATTTAATTAACTTAATACAATATTTAACTTTTCGGATAGACGAGAAATCTGTCTTAATACTGTCAATAAATGCCCTTGGTTCATTCCCAAAGTCTTTATACCCTCTACACCACCTACAGTATTCAGCATTCTCAAAAAGGATACCTTTGCTCGTGCGTAATCTCCGATATTTTTATCGGGATTGGTACTGAAAGGTTTCGACTTAAACTTATAAAAAAGTCGCTTATACTCTACTAAAGATAAACTTGCATCAGTTCGGAAAAAACCCGCCCCGTGGTCAAAATATGGTGCAAATCTGCAAGTACCCTTCTGCGTGGTTACCAGCACCTCAAAATTAGTTAAATGCCTGTCATCATTACCTATAATATAATCAAATACAAGCATATCATATACCCAGGTATACACAACCTCAATATCAAAACCGGTGTAGCTCACTACTGCATTTACTAAAAGGTCAATAAACTGAACAGCACTCATATTTTGTGGAATATCTATATTGAATTCCTCAAGTATCTCAAAAGCAGTTATTTCAACCTCATCAGGTAACATATACGACTCCGAAACACAGGCTTTTCGCTCAGCACCTCTGTATAACACAGTTATCTCGCTGTACTTAGCACAATATAAACCCATCGCAGTACCCAGTCTGTATGCATCAACTTCCTTTGACGCTTCTCTGTACTTTGAATTTAACTTTATTAAGTGGCTTCTGTCGTACCATTTCTTTATCTGATTTCCAGAACCATCAATTCCGAAAATACTTTTACTATCGAACTGTAATATCTTCATATCTCGGCTTTTCCTCTACGTCGAACAGCAGCCATAAATCATCTGAGTGTGTAATCCCCCTTGACTTCATACACATTTCGATAGGCATATACTTTTGGAGATGATACTTATGCTCTAACAAATAATCAATATCGTATCTCGTTCTTGGTGGTTGTCTGCTCTCGCAAAACCTTGATAAACCCTCTTTAGTAATGTTCTCCGGAAACATATATCTCGGTATCTTAGGATGTCTCCAGCTTATTAACCACTCTGAATGTATCTCAGTCTTATTCCACCATACCCTCATCTGCGGCTCGTCAAAATTGTATATTACAAAACCTGTTTCCATAAACTCTTCACTCCTTAGATAATGCCCTGTTCTCTTGACTCTTCTGTCAGATAACCAACAACAGAGAACCTGATATACAGAGTTTAACCTATTATTTTTGACCACCAAACCTCATTCAAATCATCAACTATGCCATACAAAGCGATAACATCGTGTATATTAATAGGATTTTCAATTTCTCTTCCGTTCATATCATAATGTGTATATTTTTTCATACACTCCACAAGATAATCTTCACGCTGATATCCTCTTGGTGTATCTTTCAAAAATCCAAGATAATCAAAATCGAAATCAATGTGTTCTGAATACCCTCCACCCCAAGCCTTACCGATAACCAAATATAACTGCCAGTCTCTATCCTCATAATCCATATAATGAGGGGCTAAAAACTCTGTTCTTATCTTCTTTACTTCAGCTATACTTGCATCAGTGTGCTTTTTATAAAACTCTTCGTCCCATGTTGAAATCAAGGCTGATTTCCTTAGTTCCATAAATAATCTTAAATCCATACCCTTTGTCATGTACCCTTTGAAGTTTGCTACCTGCCACTCAAAATCTCTGGCTAATATGCAGGCTAACTCCTCGTATACCCAGTCCTCTTCGTATATATTTGTGAACTTATTAGCTCTAAGAGCTTCTTCTACAATATCATAATATTTTAAATCTTTTTCCGTAAAATCCGTAAGCACCTTTAAATCTATTCCAGTATGCATATTACTCACCACCTAATCTAATCTCCTAAAAGAATATAGATACGTTCTAGAACACCGTTGCTGTAATCCATATACCGTTCCTTTAACATACTTAATAATGAAGCTTTATCCTCGATGAATAACATTTCATCTATCAGAAATCCAGCTAAAGTCATTATACTCTGGCGTTCCGTCTGACTTACAGTTAAGGGATACACATCAACCAAAAGTGAAATCTTAGCCAAAATACTATTGCCGTAAGATGTAAACGAAAAATCGTTAATATTATTTCTTTTTTCTATACCCTTTTTTGTGCCTCTCAACCTAAAATCTTCGCTAAACTCTACCTCAAGCTTTGTAAAAAATGAAAGCATCAACTTTTTTACTCCCTCAAATAAATCCTGAGTATAAACATATATAAGATCCCTGTCACAATAAGTACCTTCTAAACTCTGCTTTAATACAGAAAGTCCTCGACTCATTTGAATATCATAAAACTCTCTTTGATTTGTAACTCTTATAGGTTCATTAAGTAAGATATAAGCATAGTCGTTGCTAACCTGACTCAAAGCACCCTGTTTAAATCTTTTCACATTTGTTCTACCTACCCCGTTATCGTTACTATCGTGAAAAGACACTACGATAACCCCTGACTTAGAAACCTTGATATACAAACTCACACGATACCCTATGTCTAATATTATACTATAGTCTCCGCTACTTTTGGTTGCATGAGTACTTCTATCTAAAACTAAAGTACAAGGTTGCATATTATAAATATAAGTCTTAATAAAATTTTCTACATCTAAACCACAAGATTTGATAAAACCAAATAAATGCTGATTATATCCATGGTTGCTGCTGTGTCTGCTTGTATCTACAACTAATCTGTTCTGACGTATAGCTGTACGCAGTTTTCTGCATATTGCAACAGTTTCACTGCCT
>JAUNJJ010000039.1:0-14440 GCA_030533325.1 Oscillospiraceae bacterium | reverse complement strand
ATAATATTGTTCTTACTCAAACCCCACACTCCTGTAAAATTCCGTAGTATTACTCAAATAATACTCGACATTTATCAATGGTACTTTGTAATTCTTTTCTGATATTTTATCCATCTTCTCCTCATTATAACGTGCCGACATCTCATCTCTTTTATCAAAACCATCAAATACACCGCTTGCACCTGAGTATAAAATATAGTTTTTCAGTACCCGACCTTCTTCTATCTGATTGTGTACCTCTGCGTCATTTATCCACTCTGACTTGACTATGGCAGTATCTTTGTCCGCTGTCATTTTTATCTCCATTAATAAGTAATCTGACTCGTCATCCAATAAACCCACTTCAGGAGTATACTGAACTACCATATCTATTTCACGATTTCTATCATCTCGATAATAACCTACGGTATAATCACTATATCTCTCAAAATATTTTACTGTATGAGTCATAATCAAACTCTCGAAAAGCAAACCCCTAAAGCCTCGCATACCCTTTTGCTTAGATTTAAAGGAAAGACCTGTTTCTCTCTGCAGGTATGTAAGGATATCCTTTATTAACACATTTACTATACACTGATTTGTAATGTAATACTTCTTAGACTCCCTACTGCAAGCTATATTTCTGACCTCAATCAATACTCCGATTTCCTTCATTGCATTTAATATATGTGTTAATTCTTGCTCAGTAACCTTACTCTGCAATACTAATCCGAATTCCCTGCGAACCATCTCATTTAAAGTATCCGTTGTGTAAAGTGAAGTACCCGAAATATCAAATAAATTTACTAATCTTGTTACGGCTATATCCTTATTCAAATTCAAAGAACTGAATACTACAGAATATAAACTTAAAAATACTATTGCTCGTATTTTGCCCTCTGCTATACCCTTTAAATCGAATAATCCAGTACCTGCAGTATTTCTGCTGAGAGTACCTACTATGTTCTGTACTACAGCTGTTTCTACATAGTTGTACATTCCCTCTACTTCTGAAAAAACATCAGCTTTGTATAAACCACCCATAAATACATACTCATTCAGATTACATTTCAAGGTTCGCTTAGCCTCATTGTAATTTATAAAACTAACGTTCATTAATATTGTTCTGTGATATAAAGCCGAGGTCTTACTCTCAACAAGCACTAACGAGTTTGTACCACTTAGAACTATTCGTCTGCCTTCCATAATGTATTTATCATATAAAAATGCAGAATCTGTTATAAGACCACTTATATTTGTAACCTCATCTATAAAAATATATTTACTCTGAATAGTATCCAGTAAGCACCTTAACATTTTACAAGTTGTTTTCTTAACCTGACTCACAGTGATATATGTGCAATCAGCTGGAGATACCCCAGTCTTTAGTAAGTGTAATATTGACTGAAGTATACCTACAGTTTTACCTACCCCTCTTAAACCGGATATGCTTAATACTCCTTGTAGATTTTGGTTTTTGCAATACTCAATAATACCGCTTACAAAATCTCTGCTGTTCTTATTCATAACTCCGCTATTAGCTATCAGAGTTTCTAAATTATGTCCGCTGAAAACCTCGAAACCGTTCTGATAAGTGGTAGCAGACTTGATAGTTATATAGGGTATTCTGTACCCTTTCTTACCGTGTACTGTGCCATTCTTTGTTAGATAAGCGTTTATACAATGCCCAGTATCGAAGTATATTCTGATACCTGCAATACTCTCTTTTATTTTAGTTTTAGTCTCTGTCATCACTGTACAAGCTATCTGATTTCCAAGATTGTCTTTATAAACCTCAACCACTTTAAATTTCATACTCAATACCCTCACTTATAATTTACAACATCAACCAATAATCCCAGTCGCCCCGAAATTCAGCCTCAAGCATATCCTCGACATACTCCAGCGACTCGCAGTATAACTTAGCTTTAGGTTTCAGTAATGTTGTGTATGTGCGTGTTCGTATCAGCTTTAAGAATGCCGCCTCTCTTGTGACACCCTGTTTGTTTGCTAAGTACTCCGTAAGTCCTACTAAACGATTATTTATAGCCCTCTTTTGACGGATAATATCTAAATTCATATCATCCCACCTCTTATAGCAATAAATTCTTCTATATCCTCAACTACCCCTTGTTCGCCCATTGAATTATAATATTCATAACAAACATCTATATAAGGCAATAAGTACTCCTTAGATGATACCCTCTTCTTTTGCTTCTTCCGTCAGATAATCAACAATATAATCATACCCCTGTGTATGCAGAAAACCATACTGACTTAAAATACGTGTCGGACTCGCTATCTTATACACCAATGATGGCGGTACTTTGTAGGTCATTACCCAGTGCTTGTATAAATAACCGATAAACTGCATCACATACTCTGGATAACATTCACCTAACGGTAAACCACAGTAAGTTTCAAAGCCTGATAAGAGAAATAACTCGTCTGCCCACTCGGACGCATTCCTTCCGTCCATAACTGAAATACCCCATTCGGATGTCATTACTATCCTGCAGAACTCCTCCGAATCGTAGCCTCGTGTAACCGACCACTCGAACATTCTACCACACATTCTGGACTCAACAGCTATTTTGTGTTTCTCATAGGATAATGCACCAATCATTTGTAATCCTCCATTATTTCATCCACAAACCTACCTGTTCTACGATACAACTTCTTTATATCGCTAACCTTCATATCTATATCACTCATTAGGTTTCTCTGAGTCTGCCTTATGATTTGTAACTGTTCGTAAGTTACATTATTGAATGTAACTATCTCTATCTGACTGCACGCTTTTGCCGTCTTGAATACCCATTGAATACCTAAGTTAACAGACTTCAAGCACTCAGCTAACACCTTGTCCGTCAGTAGTCCGTTCATAAACTCTGGAAAAATATCCTGCATTTTGTCGTCGGCTATTGCACCTACGATTACATCATGACTGGATATATCCTCAAATATCGGTTTAAACTTTGGTATCTGACTTATATTTATATAACCTCTGTTAATCCCTACATATAATGCCCATAGATTAGCATTAGTGAACTCATACACAGATAAGTCTGATATATCACAATACAGTGTGCAAAATACCCCCGACTTCGAGCCACGCAGTACTCCCTGAACCTGATGTGACGATGTACCCGTGTAAAACCCAACTCCAAAATCACACGTAGGTCTCGACATATCACATCGAGGTTCTCCGACTATGCCCGACCTTGAACCGTGATATAAAATCTTTCTGTCGCCGGGTATTGTAACCTTTTCCACACACTTACACTCCTCATCACTAAAGTTCCTCAAAATCCTCCTCGGCAGTATCTCTGAGTTCATGCAGTTTGCTCAGGATACCCAGACTTTCGGCTTTGCTCTCTAATTTATTTACCTCATCGACACTCTCAAAACAATAAAAATTGTATATCGTCTCAAGTGTGTGAAACATATCTGACTCGTATCTTATCATATCGCAGACTGTTCTGACTTTGTTTGTAACGTAAATACCCTCACCAATCGGGGTAGTATCCTCGTAAGATAATGGCTCTGGCACACCTAAATAAGATATGTTACCCGTTATTCTGTCTATCCGATTGCGTGGGGTATGATATAGAAATACTGGAAAACAATAATAATCATATGAACTTAAGTTCCAGTACCCACTGGCTGCCTCTGTACATAATATACCTCGGATATCCATATTAGGGCAATCCTTTAATGTAACGGTGAATATCTCTTCCATAAGCAATTCCTGTTATCCCATATTAAACCAGCCTCTATGCCATTGTAAAACGGACATAGAAACTTCTGTGCTATATCCATTATAACAGCTATATCCGGCTTGTTAATAATACCCTTAAAACTATCATAAGCATGATATATGTCTGACATATTTTCTGCCTTTAGCATATTGTTTAAATTCTTCAGTTCAATTCTGTGCTTTATTTTTAGTACCCGAATAAGTTTGTTTAATTCAAACTGATACAAGCTTGCCAAAACGCAAATATCGTATAAATCTTTAACTCTTCGATATATCTTCGGCGAGGATACTGTGACAATCTTATCAGACATCATTGTATATTCAGAATATGTGTTCAGCTGAAGCATATTATTGAAACTTATCGCCACAATACTGTCGCTTTTTATATTCATATCAATATCGAACTTTATGATATCTTCAGATATCGTAGTTACCTCAAAACTCAAAGAGTCTGATGTATCTAAACCCTTTGACATTGACCGTATATTTACAAGTCTGTATATCAATTCCTTTGTCTTCGCATAATCACTCGAATTTAACCTGAATTATTCATCGTGGCCTGAGAAAAAGCTTCTAAACCACATAATTATGTATTTTAAAAAGTTTTTCCGGTTTCACCTAAAAAGTGAAGCCAGGGTATAGAAAAAGAGCTTCAAATTTGTTATAATTGAAATGACAAAAAGACAATAAAACAAAGGAGAAGCTCTCATGGTTAATATTATAAACGATTTTTCATTTAAATTCAATAGTTCTGTGAAATTAAATTTTGATGGTGAAGATTTAACGTCAGATTCCGGTGGTCTTTTGATAGAAGAATTTATGCATGTAACAGGTATAAAATTTGCAATGCTTTTGGGTTTCATACTTATACCTCATTTTAAATTATAGTAAATTCCAAAACAAAAACAGAACCTCTGAAAATACAAAGGTTCTGAAAAATACGAATAAGTATATCACTTATCAATCGGCTTCATTGTAGGGAAGAGGAGTACGTCCCTGATAGAGGCGCTGTCTGTGAGGAGCATAACGAGACGGTCGAGACCGAAGCCGAGACCACCTGTTGGCGGCATGCCGTATTCGAGGGCTGTTACGAAGTCTTCGTCAACTTCTGCGTTAGCACCCTGTGCACGCTTGGCTTCAACCTGCTTTACGAAACGTTCTCTCTGGTCAATCGGATCGTTAAGTTCAGAGAATGCGTTACCCATTTCCCTTGCGTAGATAAAGTATTCAAATCTCTCTGTAAATGCAGGATCTGATGGCTTTCTCTTTGCAAGAGGTGAGTTTTCAACCGGATAATCATAGATGATTGTCGGCTGGATAAGCTTGTCTTCAACAAATTCTTCGAAGAATGCGATAAGAACGTGTCCCTTCGTAGCACTTGCGCCTTCTTCAACTTCAACGCCCTTGCTCTTTGCACATGCCCTTGCTTCTTCGTCTGTCTTCCAGTCGTTGTAGTCAACACCGGCATATTTCTTTACAGCCTCAATCATTGTGAGTCTTTCCCATGGGCCGCCCATGTTGATTTCAACGCCCTGATATGTAATCACATCAGTGCCGCAGATTTTTCTTGTGATTGTGATGTACATATCTTCGATAAGATCCATCATACCCTTGTAGTCAGTGAATGCCTGATACATTTCGATTGATGTGAATTCAGGATTGTGTGATGTATCCATACCTTCGTTTCTGAAGATACGTCCTACTTCGTAAACCTTGTTAAAACCGCCTACGATGAGTCTCTTAAGGTAGAGCTCCGTTTCGATACGGAGATACATATCAAGGTCGAGTGCATTGTGGTGTGTTACGAAAGGTCTTGCAGCAGCACCGATTTCAAGTGTGTGGAGAACCGGTGTATCAACTTCAAGATAACCGAGATTGTCAAGATACTGTCTGATCTCTCTGAGGATCATGCTTCTCTTTACAAATGTGTCCTTTACGTCAGGATTGCAGATAAGATCAACATATCTCTGACGGTATCTTGTATCCTGATCCTTGAGTCCGTGCCACTTTTCAGGAAGCGGAAGAAGAGACTTTGAAAGAAGCTGAATGCTTGTTGCGTGAACTGAAATCTCGCCCTTGCGTGTTCTGAAAACAAAACCTTCGATTCCTGCGATATCACCGATATCCCATTTTTTCTTGAAATCCTTAAAGATATCTGCGCCGATATCATTTGAACGGATATATACCTGGATTCTGTCTGTATCGTCACGTAAATCAATAAAGTTTGCCTTACCCATGTCACGCCAGCTCATGATACGACCTGCAATGCGTACCTTGTTTTCGTGAAGAGCTTCAAGAGATGCATTGAATTTTTCTTCGTCATCCCCTGCCGCAGCCTTAAGTTCACTTTCCTTCTTTTCGTATTCTGCCTTAAGTTCTGCAGCCTTGCCTGTTACATCAAACTTTGTAACCTGGTAAGGATCATAACCGCCTTCGCGAAGTGATGCAAGCTTGTCAAGTCTGTCTTTCTTTAATATATTAATATCCTGCTCCTGAACTTCTTCCTGAAGCTGATCATTTGTCTGATTTTCGCTCATTAAAATATAATCCTGCCTTTCTTACTTTGAAATAGAGATAATCTCAAACTGGAGCTCACCTACAGGAGCTTCAACTGTAAATACATCTCCTACCTTCTTCTTTATTGCAGCCTTGCCGATTGGTGAATCATCTGAAATCTTTCCTTCAGCCGGATTAGCTTCTGTTGTACCTACAATCTTGAACTTTTCTGTTTTATCCTTGTCAACGCGCTTGATTTCGATTGTTGAACCTACGCCTACTTCATTTGTTGAAATGCTGTCATCATCAACAATCTCTGCATTTGCAAGGGTATTTTCCATCTCAGCGATTGTTGCTTCAAGAATACCCTGCTCGTTCTTTGCTTCATCGTATTCAGCGTTTTCTGAAAGGTCACCGAATGATCTTGCTTCTTTAAGTTTCTGAGCAACCTCTGCTCTTCTGACCGTTATAAGATAATCTAACTCTTTTTCAAGTTTTTCGTAACCCTCACGGGACATCTGCTTCTTTTCTGCCATAATTGCACACTCCTCAGTATCAGTTTTGTTATATATGCTATTATATTATATTACATCAGATTTATGTTGTCAATACGTAGCTTTTTTAATTATTCTCGTTTTTCAGTATCTCAACAGCCTTCATAAGCTGGAGATCCTCGTCAGTTCCTTCATTTGTTACTTCATAATCCGGAACAAGCCCTACGCCGTGATAACATTCTGACTTTGTTGTTTTGTACTGGGCAACTGTAAGAATAACTGTACTTCCGTTACTTAAATTAAAGGTATCCTGCATTATTCCCTTGCCGTATGATGTTGTACCAACAAGCTTTGTGCCTTTAAAATCCCTCAGTGATGCCGCGAACAGTTCAGCTCCGCTTGCGGAATTTTCATTCATAAGAACCACCATCGGCATATCAGTTTCTTCAGCATCGGACTTTGCGATAACAGTTTCGCTTCCGTCACTGTAAACCGCAACAGCAACATCACCTTCAGGTAAAAGCGGATCAAGACACTGCTCAACTGCTGAAACCAGTCCGCCGCTGTTATCCCTTACATCAAAAACAATACCCTTCGCGCCTTCTGAAACAAACTGATAAAAATATTTTTTCATCTGTTCAGGAGTTTTATCGTTAAACTGGGTTATGGAAATATATCCGATATTGTCTTCGAGCATAATCCCCTCTGAAGTGATTATTTCTATCTTTTCACGTTTTACCGGAATCTCTGTTTGCTTGCCTTCACGTTCAACCGTGATATTAATAACGGAATTCTCTTCACCGTCTTTTATATATTCCACCGACTCATTGTAGCCAAGTTCCCTGACATCATTTCCGTCAAGGAGTCTGATTATATCCCCGCCCTTCAGACCTGCTTTTTCAGAAGGTGAGTTTTCGCTGACGGAAACAATATCAATATAGCCGTCTTCCCTGACTGTAACAGTAACACCTATTCCAACTTTAAGTCCTGCATGACTGTCGTTTCTTTCTTCAGTCTGCTTTACGCTCTGATATCTTGAATATTTGTCATCAAGTCCGCTTATATAGCCGCTCACAGCTGAATCAACAAGAATATCACTGTCTATATTATCAGTAAAAAAGAAATTATCATTAACAAGTTGTTCTGCCTCTGAAAGAAGCTGATACTCCTTGTAATTCTTATAGTAATGATATCTCATTCCTGTATATGTAACTGAAAATGTCAGCAGTGCTGAACAAAGCACAATCGCAAATGTTTTTCTGCTTTCTTCTGTTTTCATAAAAATCATTCTTTCCTTGTTAAATATCACAAGCTTATCAGTAGTAGCTCATAGGGTCAGTTGTACTTCCGTTTTTGTGGACTTCAAAGTGAAGATGATTTCCGGTCGAATATCCTGTTGTTCCGACATAACCGATTGTCTGTCCTTTTGAAACAGATTGTCCTGCCGAAACTGCTACTGACTGACAGTGAGCATACAGGGTTGAATATGTTCCGTCACTGTGAACGATGGTAACGTAATTTCCGTAACCGCCTCCGCAGCCGCAGCTTCCGTTTTTGGAATAGTTGTGTGTACATCCGGTTACAGCACTGGCAACGACGCCGTCAGCAACTGCAACGATAGCCGCTCCCGCTATTCCGCCACCTGAAATATCAATTCCCTTGTGAAAACTGTTGTCAAATGTTCTGTATCCGTATGAACTCCACACTGAAAAGAATCCAGGCACCGGCCACGCAAATCCCGTCCCTGATGAAGGAGGTTCTGTTACCGGCGGAGCAGCTGTAACAGGTGGTTCTTCTGCCTCCGGAGCTTCTGTTGAAGGATTCTGGTTCTGCTGAGGCGGCTGTGTTACCGGTTTCTCCGCCTGTTCTGCTCTTTCCGACTCTTCCTTTCGCTTTGATTCTTCGGCGCGTATTGATTCTTCAGCACGCCTTGACTCCTCTGCGGAAATGGCAAGTGACTCTGAAACCCTTTTTGATTCTGAAACAGATTCCTGTCTCATCCGCTCCTGAACAGCAGCTATATCAGCAAGAATTTTTTCATGCTCCTGCTCCTTCTCGGCAATAGCAGCATTTTTTGCCTCAATATCCTCTGCTATTTCATTTTTTGCTTCACCAAGTTTTTCAAGCTCTGCCTGAGTGTTCTGATAATCAACAGTCAGCTCAGAGAGAACTTCAGAAAATTCTGCTTTTCTCTCTCCGGCTTCTTGCAGACTTTCGCTGAGTTCCTCCTGTTTTTTCTTCATCTCTTCATTTGACTTTTTCAGCTGAGAAATAAGCTCCTTAAGCTCTTTTATGAGCTTATCATCGTGCTCTGCCATTTTTGAAACAAGCTCAAATTTGGCAAGTACATCATAAAAATCAGCCGAACCGGCAAATACAGCTGAAATGCTTTCATTTCCGGCCATATACGATGCTCTCAGTCTCTGCTTGAACAATGTCATATTTGTATCGGTCTCAAGCTGTGTCTGAGAAATTTTCTTCTCAAGTTCATTTATCTGTTTAAGATTTTCACCTATCTCGGCATCAATCTGTTCTATCTGACCGGATACATATTCGATGTTCTGATTCTGAAGATATATCTTTTCATTAAGAGCGTCTCTGTATTCCTCTTTTGCAGATTCATCCTCTTCAATTTTGTCATACTGCTTCTGTGCATCTGCAATCTGTGCCTGAAGCTCAGCTATCTTTTTTTTGTTTTCATTTTTCATATTCTCAAGTTCCGAAACAGACTGTGCTGCTTTTGCCGGAGCATAGAGAGTTACTGCATAACTGCATAAATTAAAGGAAAGAATTCCTGCTACAGTATAAGCAAGAATTCTTTTTGAAGTATTTTTATTCATTAAAATCCCTTCTGAACATTAAACCTGAAGATGCTTTGTTGTGCTGATTACACTTCCGAGTGCACCTATCACAGCACCTATACAGAGGTAAACACCAAGCATCATAAACTGTACTTCACTGAACGGAAGCGGTTCGGACACACCGATTATCTCCCAGAATGAAATATTGTTTGCGATAATATCCATAAGTGCGTTATAACCGTAATATGTAACAGCATAGGCACCCAGTCCGGACACAAATCCTGTAAACAGACCTTCAAAAAAGAACGGCATACGGATAAACGAGTTAGTCGCTCCAACATATTTCATTATATTAATCTCTCTTCTTCTTGCATAAACACTCGCTCTTGTTGAATTGGAAATCATAATCAGTGAAACAAGAATAAGTGCACTGAGAAGAGAAACGGAAACAACAAAAACCACTTTTCTTAGTCTTGTAAGAATCTGTGCAAACTCAGTAGGCGCCTTTACCTTTTCTGTAAAACTGAACTCACTGAGTGCAGCAACGGTTTCAGTAATTTTTGAAGTGTCTTCAATCTTGATGTTAAATGCATCCGGAAGAGGGTTATCATCCTTGAGTGAATCAAATACCTCTTCATATTCCTTCATCTGGGCAATATAGTTTTCAAGTGCTGTTTCCTTAGGATAGTATTTTGCATAAACTATATTCGGAAGCATGCTTATCGACTTTTGTGCCTCAGGAATCTTATCTTCGGTAACATCATCCTTCAGAAAAAGAACTATCTCGTTCTTGTTTTCTATCGAACCTAAAAGAATCTCTATGTTCATAACAAAAAGTGATGATATTCCTACAAGGAGCAGGGAAACCATAAGTACACAGAATGTTGCAATTCCCATTACTCTGTTGTGCCAGATATTTTTAAAACCCTGTCCGATAAGATAAAATAAACTGCCTATGGGAAATCACTCCTTAAATTGAATCGTCTGTTAAAGACTCTGCCTCTCCGTCGATAACATCATCATAGATTACTGTTCCCTGATTGATGTTAATAAGACGGCCACCAAAATGTTTAACGAGTTCATGTTCATGAGTAACCATAACGACCGTTGTTCCGCACTGATTAATTGCCTTGAGAAGTCCGACAATCTCCTGTGAAAGTTCCGGATCAACGTTTCCGGTAGGCTCGTCCGCAATCAGAAGCTTCGGGTCATTTACAAGTGCCCTTGCAAGAGCAACTCGCTGCTGTTCACCACCGGAAAGTTCATTCGGATAGGATTTCATTTTATTCTGAAGTCCCACAAGTCCGATAACATATGATACTCGCTTTTTGATATATGATCTCGGCGCATTTATAACACGCAGTACGAATGCAATATTTTCATAAACTGTCATCGAAGGTATCAGTCTGAAGTCCTGAAATACAACGCCAATGGTTCTTCTGAACTTTGGTACTCTGTTCTTTTTCAGTGTCCTGAGATTATAGCCGTTTACCATAACGGTTCCGTCACAGGCATCAACCTCTTTGAGCAGAAGCTTTATCAGCGTGCTTTTTCCTGCTCCTGACGCACCAACGATAAAAGTGAAATCGCCGTCATCTATATGGATATTTATTCCATTGATAACGTTATGACCTTTATTGTATGCGACACATACATTTTTAAGTTCTACCAAGTGATACACCGCCTTGAATGTTTAAAAAAATTGTCATTATCAGAACTTAACAGGATTTGCTGAAAGATATTTTTTAACCATAAGGGCAATCTTGAAAATAATAGCATGGTCAAATTCCCTGAGGTCAAGACCTGTAAGCTTTTTGATTTTTTCAAGTCTGTAAACAAGGGTATTTCTGTGAACGAAAAGTTTTCTTGATGTTTCTGAAACGTTAAGATTGTTTTCAAAGAATCTCTGAATAGTAAAGAGGGTTTCATGGTCGAGAGATTCAATACTTCCTCTCTTGAATACTTCATGAAGGAATGTTTCACAGAGTGTTGTCGGGAGGTGATAAACAAGTCTTGCAATACCAAGATTGTCATAGCTTACGATTACCTTGTCAGTATCAAATACCTTACCAACTTCAAGAGCTGTCTGAGCTTCCTTGAATGAACGCGCAAGTTCCTTAACGCCCACTACAGGGTTACCGATACCGACATTTACTCTTGTGTAGAATTCGCCGCTGAGTGTGTCTGCGATTGAACGTGCAAGCTTTTCAAGATCCTTTGAATCAACTGTGTTCTTGATTTCCTTTACAAGTACAATGTCAGTTTCTGTGATATTGAATACAAAATCCTTGCTCTTGTCAGGGAAAAGATTCTGGATAACATCGTAAGCAGAAATATCATTTGCAGAAACTATTCTGATAAGAAGAACAACTCTGCTTACTTCTGCGTTGAAGTGAAGCTCCCTTGCCTTGATAACAATATCACCTGGAAGGACATTGTCAAGGACAACATTCTTTATGAAGTTGTTTCTGTCATATTTTTCATCATAGTACTGCTTGATATTGGTAAGTGTTATAGCAAGAATGCTTGCATACTTTGCAGCAGTATCATCTGTTCCCTCTACAAATACAGCATAATCAGGCTTGATATTTGAACCGAACGGCTTATATGTGTAACCGTCACGGATAAATATATCTGATGAGCCGTTAAGATCAAGAGAAACAAATTCGTTTGTTGTTCCGATCTTTGTAAAGTCACTGCATGCAATTATCGATGCAGTTTCATCAACAACACCAATTGTTGCACCTATAGTTTCATTCATCTGATGGATTAAACCCTGAAATAATCTGTTAGCCATAGCATTATTCCTTTCTGCATTTATCTTATATGCATAAAATTATAGTTATTTGAAAGTATTTTTTCGAATCATTGTACCATTACAGATTGTAACACATTTTACGGCCTTAATTGTGAACAAACTGTTAATAATGACTGTGAAATCATGTTTTTATTGTGTAATTTTCACAATCAGGATTTTTTTTAAGAAATTTTTCCGTAAAATTATCCTTCAGTACAGGAGTTTATTTTGTGATTTATCATAATTATTATATCAAATCTGATTTACTTCCATTATTATCTCGTTATCTGAAATATAAGAGGAATTAATGTCTATTGTATATCTGAGATAAAGATTTCCGCCTTTTTCATCAAGCTCATTTTTTATGCTGTGAGCATAAATTCCCACCATCATATCTCCGTAAGGAGTTCCGTAATGGCAGTGATGTTTTTTGTTGATTTCAAGAACAAGATTGGACGGAGCACTTCCGACTCTAACTACCGAAGCCAGTCTCTGCTCCTCAACTTCAACAGAAGTAACAGAATCCTCAAAGCCTGTTGCCTCGGAATCTTTGTATGATACCGTATATCTTCCATTGTCAAATGAGAGGCTTCCTTCTGTTATGAGTTCCACCTCGCTGGCCTCACCGCCGGTATTCTGTATGCTTTTCATTTTTATCATTACTGGTTTGCTGAATTTTTCCATAGAATCTTCCTCCGGACTGTCAGCATAATGACTTTCCGTCATAATCGTCTGTTGCCTGAGTGAGGAGGGTACTGATAAGCTCTGTAAAACTGTATCCCTCTTTTTCCATAAGTCTGACAAACATACTGTCAGAAGAAATTTCAGGGACAGGATTAATCTGACTTATAATAAGCTCTCCTTCACTGTTACGGTAGAAATCTATTCTTGCCATTCCGGAACAGCCCATAAGACGATATACCTTTTCGGCAGTTGCTCTGAGTTCCTCCGAAGTTTCTTCAGGAATTTCCGCAGGTACCACATACTCGCTCTTGCTGAAAATTGAATTAAAATCAAAAGAATCAGTTTTTACCTTTACTTCACCCGGCTGTGATACCGTAAGTCTGTTATAACCGATAATACCGACCTGAAGTTCATTGCCTTCGACAAATTCCTCAACAACGACTTTCTCGTCCTGAGTAAGCGCCATCTTTATTGCATACTTCAGTGATTCAAAGTCCTGAGCCTTGCCCATTCCTTCAGAAGAACCGAAGTTAGCCGGCTTTACAATAATCGGAAAACGAAGTTCCCTGCAGTACTCAGCACATCTTTCATCAAGCTCGGGAAGTTCATTTCTCGACATCATTCTCCAGTTTGATGTTTTGAATCCGTTATATCCAAGCACCATTCTTGTGTACGTTTTATCCATACACGCCGCAGAAGCCATAAGGTCGCTGCCTACATACGGAATTCCTGTTATTCTGAGGAGTCCGGCAATAGTTCCGTCCTCGCCGTTCTTTCCGTAAAGAACAGGGAAAATTACATCCACACGGAAAAAAGCAGCATTGCCGTCTTCCATTTTTATTATTCCTTTCCTGTTAGGGTCAGGTGATACAACAACAGGTGTACAGTCAGGATTCTCACTCCATGTATCGTTCAGGATATCCTCACTTGTGCCCGGATAGTAAAGCCATCTTCCTTTTTTCGTTATACCGATGCACACTGTTTCGTATTCTTCTGTGTCTATATTATCTATAACGGATGCCGCTGCCAGAAGAGAAGTTTCGTATTCATTGGAAACACCGCCAAAAATCAAAGCCATTCTTATTTTTGACATATGCATTCCCCCTTTAGTAAATTTATTTCTAACGCAGACGCTTTATTTATCTATTTTAACATATTTTTGTGAAAACTGCAAGTGTATTTCCTGTAAAATTACACGATTCATATTCAGATGTTTGATTTTATTTCGCAATACTGACATAACAGGAAATATATGCAATATTATTTTCTACTATAGTAAACGAAAAATTTTATTTAACCAGAAAAGCAGCTCCCCGAAACTCCGGGAAACTGCTTTTTCTGGTTTTTATGAATAGAAGTATTTGAATCAGAATGAATCTGAAATTTGCTGCCTGAATGTTTTTATTTAATCATTTGTCCGCACATATTT
>JAUNJJ010000166.1:4684-6060 GCA_030533325.1 Oscillospiraceae bacterium | reverse complement strand
AAAGAAAGAATCAAAGAACTGTGTGATCAATTTGGCTGGATGGAAATCAATGATTCAAATATTGTAGATACATTTATTGATTATTGTAATAAGATGACAATGACAATGAGCTATAAACCAGTATTTTTAATATCTTTTTTTACATGTATGGATACAAATGGCGAATGTTCGATTGAAGATGTTGCCAAGTGTTTTAAGAGTTATTATGATGACAGAATTAGTCGTGGACTTCCTCCGGAAAAGAAAAACTGCATTTTTTTCAGGGATGAAGTTTACATTGATGATGTTGAAAATCTGATAATAAAGATGCCGTTTAAGCGTTTTTCAGATATGGGATTTATAGAATATTCATCGGTTGATGGTATTATGACTTTGAATAAAACAATATTTGCTGCTTTGGATTATCAGAAAATAGCAGAATTAGTTGTTCACTGTGATGAAACATTAAATAAATACTGGGATAAATGAAAAAAAGATAGGAAGTGATGATGTTGACTGACGACAGATTAATACTGCGTAAGGAAGTGGACTGGTCTCTTCTTGTAGCAGGTTTGACTTTGCCTCATGAGGCAGAACAGGCATTTATAGGTGCAGATTCTGATGAAATGTTAAGAGGTGAGTATAAATATGTTTTCTTTGTTTTTGAACAGAAAAAATATAAGGTTAAACTTGTGAATGTTAATTTTCAAAAGAAGACACGCGGAACAGATACATACCAGATTAGATATTCAACTAACGGAGAACTGGGAAAAATTTTACAATCAAGTTTTTCAGAAGCATTTGAATATTTTATATCTGCACGTGCTTCCAGAGCACCTGGAGACAGAACACCAATTAAACTTCCTGAAGACAAAAAAGACTATTTAAAAATCTATGCTACGAAAGAAAAGGATGTTTTTGAAATTGTTACTGAGCTTCATCAGGCAACAGTTAATGAAAAAAGAAAACTTAAACATCGTCATTTGATTTCCGGAGATGATTATAGCTTTCTGAAACAAATAAAAGCAATATTTGAATATGAAGAGAATAGAGCGATAGAAGAATTTACTCTTCTTTATAGAAGTGTTTCTGCGAGAAGAATATTGGTATCAAAAATAAACGCTGTTATTAGCGAAATAAAAGAATCAGCTCTTTATAAATCAAGATTCAAGTCATTTTCACCATCTATGGATATAAATGCAATGATTAAATCCTTTGAAGCTGAGATGTCAAAGATTAAGAATCAGGTAAATGCGGCGTTTGATATAGATGATGATAAAGAATCAGAAAGAATAATAAATGAATCAAGACGGGATATGATGCAGATTAAGAAGTGGATTGAGAAGTTGAGAGGATGAGTATTAATCTTATAATCTCATTTTGTGTAAATAATCATC
>JAUNJJ010000166.1:0-4674 GCA_030533325.1 Oscillospiraceae bacterium | reverse complement strand
TAACTAATAAGGACAGGGGTAGTGTGAAATTATCATTGTCCTTGTTAAATTTACATATATATTTCTTTGAGTAATTGTACAAAAATAGCAAATTTAATTTAGGTATATAAATACCTGAATTTTTCTATTGACATATGATTCATACGGATATATAATATAATTACAATCTAGGTTGCGAGATACCTACATCTACGGGTGGGTAAAATTATTGAGGAGGAATTTATATGGATCGCTCAGAACTTCAGTTATTAAAATCAGTTGATATAGATGACGCTTTGTTTCAAATGGGTAATGTTTTTCGTGCTAAATCATCAGATATAAGAAATACGATTGCTGCAGCTTCGTATGCGGCTTTAGTAATTAAGAATAATAATTATGATGGATTTAGTGATGTAAAAAAACTTTTCTGTGAATATGAAACTGATGATATAATAAGAGAAATCATAGATAAAAATCTCTTTGGAATGTGGGATTGCCTTAGAGATATTATTATGAATTACAGTGAAGAAGTTTTAAAATCAGTTTTGCTGTTTCATTCCAGCAAAGATCGGTTTAGCAGATTACCAGGAAGAGAGCCTACCCCTGATTCGGTTATTAAACTTGCTGCGAAAATTCTTGAAGTAAAAAACGAGGACAGAGTTTTGGATATGTGTTCTGGTACAGGTGACTTTACGACAAGTGTTTTTGAAAACGGCGCGGTAACATATACAGGTATAGAAATTAATCCGCGTGAAAGCGACGTAGCATTGTTAAAAGCCGCTTTACTTGGTGAAAACGTAAATGTAATAAATGATGATGCTCTATATTACCATGATGATGTAAAATATACAAAGGCATTTTCTAATTATCCATTCATGTATAAAGGGGATGAAATAGAATACTGTCGTCATTATGTGAAAGATTTTTATAATCTGGATTGGGACATTGTTGCAAAGGCTTCATCTGACTGGATATTTAATGCTAAGTTATTTAGTATGCTTGATGAAACTGGAAAGGCTGTCGCTATTATGACGAACGGTGCGGCAACAAATGTTAATGATAGAGCAATTCGTGAATACTTCATAAATAGCGGTTTTATTGAAGCTGTTATTTCATTGCCTGCTAAATTATTTCAGGATACGAATATACCAGTTATGATGATAGTATTCAGCAGAGGAAATTGCTGTGTTACACTGGCTGATGCAGAAGAAATTTATGAATCTGAAAAAAGAATTAATTATCTTACAGATAATAATATCGAAGAAATTATGAAAATGTGTCTGACAGTCGGCTCTAAAGTTGTCAAGCTTCCATCGTCAGTATTATACGAAAATGATTACTGTCTTAAGGCTTCGCGTTATCTTAATGCACCTCAGATTCAGGACGGCGTCGAATTTGAATCAGTTATAAAGAATATATTCCGCGGTTCACAGATAAAGACGGAAGAACTTGAAAAAGTAACTTCAGACGAAGAAACCGACTATAGATATATTACTCTTGCCAATGTAGTTGATGGTTCAATAGAAATTGATGAGAAGAAGCAGTATATCGGCGAACTCACAAGGAACCTTTCTAAATTTGTAATTCCGGAAGACGCTTTAATAATTTCAAAGCTTGCAACACCATCATTCAGAACGGCTGTGGCTAGCAGTTACGATAAATGCAGATATGTTGCACATGGTAATCTTTTTGTTATCGAACTTGATAAAGAAAAAGTAAATCCATATTATCTTCAGGCTTTCTTTGAAAGTGATCAGGGTGAGCATGCTCTTAATTATGTGTGCAGTGGTTCAAATGTAAAAACTTTGTCGCTTGAAGCAATAAAGAAAATTACGATTCCGCTGCCAGATATCGACGAACAGAACAGAATTGCTAAGGAATATAGTAGTTTACTTGATATGCATATTATTTTGAAGAGACAACTTGCTAGATTAGCAAAAGACAGAAAGAATCTTATTAATACAGAACAGGATGGTAAAAACAATGGCTGATATTAAATTTGAAATAAAAGAAACACTTGGAGTTCTCTCCGTATCACCCAAAGGCTGGCAGAAAGAACTTAATCTTGTATCGTGGAATGATGCAGAACCTAAATACGATATCCGTGAATGGTCACCGGAACATGATAAGATGGGGAAGGGCATTACTCTTTCCAGAGACGAATTTGAAAAGTTAAAAGAAATTATAGGACAGGAGAATTAATTGTTATGCCAATGAACGAATTACAGAAGCAGACTAACGCTAACATACAGGAAAAAGCCAATCTTATATGGGAAATAGCGACACATCTCGTAGGACTGTACAAGCCTCATGAATACGGTAAGGTTATACTTCCACTTACTGTTCTCAAACGTTTCGATGATGCCCTCAAGCCAACAAAGGACAAGGTTCTTGAGATGGCTGCTAAACTTGACAGTATTAACGCAAACAGTGAACTTCGTGATGGTACTCTCTGCAAGGCTTCAGGTTATGCGTTCTACAACACAAGTAAGTTTGACTTCTATAAACTTCTTTCAGATCCGGACAATATAGATGCAAACTTTGATAATTACCTCAAAGGATTTTCTGATAACGTAAAGGACATCATAGCAAACTTCAAGTTTGAAGAACAGGTTAAGACTATGGTTGACGGTAAGGTGCTGTTTACTGTTCTTCAGGAGTTTAATACTACAAAAGCTGATATGGCTCCTGATAAGATAACTTCAGCAGATATGGGATATATCTTTGAAGAACTTATCCGTAAATTCTCAGAATCATATGACGAACAGGCTGGTGCTCACTTTACTGCTCGTGATATCATCTATCTTATGACCGAACTTCTTGTTGCACCTGAAAAGGAAGAAATCAAGGCAAATGGCTGCACAAAGACAGCGTATGATATGACAATGGGTACTTCACAGATGTTAGGATGTCTTGATGAAAGACTGCATTATATAAATGAAGATGCTGATCTTACTTGCTTCGGACAGGAATTTAACCCTGAAACCTATGCTATTGCAAAAGCAGATATGCTTATCAAGGGTGGAAATGCGTCCGGTATGAAATATGGTGATACACTATCTGATGATAAATTCAGTGGATATGAGTTTGATTACATAATCAGTAATCCTCCTTTCGGTATTGACTGGAAACGTGAAAAAGCAGAAGTAGAAAAAGAAGCGAAGTTAGGATATGAAGGACGTTTCGGAGCTGGTCTTCCTGCTATATCTGACTCACAGATGCTCTTTATGCTTAATGGTGTAAAGAAACTCAAGGAAGGTTCAGGTCGAATGGCTATCATTCAGAATGGTTCCTCTCTTTTCACTGGTGACGCTGGCAGCGGTGCATCAGAAATAAGAAGATATGTTATCGAAGGTGACTATGTAGAAGCTATCGTTCAGCTTCCTACAGACCTGTTTTACAATACTGGTATTTCGACATATATCTGGGTACTTACAAAAGGCAAGGATATGAACCGAAGCGGAAAAGTTCAGCTTATTGATGCGTCAAAGTGTTTTGAAAAGAGAAGAAAAAACATAGGTAACAAACGTGTTGACCTCAGCGATAATTGTATTTCTCTTATTATGAAAGCGTATGACGGATTTACAGACGGAGTTTATGAAAACGGAGATATTGTCGTTGAATCCAAAGTATTTGATAACAGCTATTTCGGATTTACAAAGGTTACAGTAGAAACTGCTCTCTGCGACGAATCAGGTCAGCCTGTCCTCAAAAAAGGCAAACCACAACCAGTAAAAGGTGCAAGTGATAATGAAATCATTCCACTTTCAGAGGATATTGATGAATATATAAAGAAAAATGTTCTTCCATACAATCCTGTTGCTTATCTTGACAGAACAAAGGACAAGGTTGGCTATGAAGTTCCGTTCACAAGGTTATTCTATAAATTTGTAGCTCCTGCAAAATCGGAAGATATTTTTGCTGAAATAAAAGAACTTGAAGCAGAAGAAACTGCTCTTATGAAGGAGTTGTTTGGAAATGCGTGAGATGAAGGATAGCGGAATAGTATGGATTGGTGAAATACCACAAAACTGGAAAACAACAAAATTGCTCAATGTATTAAGATGTCCTATTAGTGATGGACCACATGAAACACCTGAACTTGTTACTGAAAATGGTATCCCTTTTATTTCTGTTGATAGTCTTAATTCAACTAAATCTGTCGATTTATCTATAGTAAAAAAATTTATTAGTCAAGAATTGTATGAAGAATATAACAAAAAAACAAATCTCGAAAAAAATGATATTCTTTTTTCAAAAGCAGCAACAATTGGAAAAACTGCTATAATTGGCGACGAAAAATTTATGGTTTGGTCTCCTCTTGCAATAATCAAAGTCAATAAAGATAATTGCGTTGATTACATATATTATTTATTAAACAGTGAAGAACTAATTAAACACATCAGTTTAATGGGTAGCTATAATACGCAAATAAATGTCGGAATGAGAAATTTAGAAAGAGCACCTATCCCCGTTCCTCTATTAAGTGAGCAACAGAAAATTGCTGATTTTCTCGACACCCAATGCTCCAAAGTCGACACCCTTATCGCAAATCAGCAGTCTCAGATTGAAAAACTAAAATCCTATAAACAGTCTTTGATTACAGAAGTTGTCACAAAAGGTCTGGATAAGAATGTTCATATGAAGGATAGTGGGGTTGAGTGGATTGGGGAGATTGCTTCAACATTTTCTGTT
>JAUNJJ010000165.1 GCA_030533325.1 Oscillospiraceae bacterium | reverse complement strand
TGTAATTATTTCTTTGGTCCAAGATAATCTTTAAGTTTTGAAAGATACATTCTCAGGTTAGCAAGATCTGCCATAAGCACCTTACCGTCACCATCTGTATCAGCAGCCTTAAGCCCCTGTCCTTCAAGCTTCATATCACCTATAAGATAAAGTGAAAGACATGAAAGGTCTGTTACGTCTATCTTTCCGTCAGTATTTGTATCACCATACATAAACTCAACAGGATTTTCTGATGTTGTCTCAGATGGTTTAACTGTTGTTTCTGCCGGATTCGCTGTAGTTACTGAAGGCTTTGCAGTTGTCTCTGCAGGCTTCGTTGTTGTAACAGGAGGTTTTGTTGTCGGCGGTGTATCTGAACTTCCGTCTGAAAGTTTGCCGTAGATAATACCGCATCCAACTGTTGACATATAGAGTGAACCAAATTCATCCATATCACCAACAATGAAGTTACCGTTACCTGTACCACCGTAAATATGATCTGTATTGATACATACCCATGATTTCGCTCCGTCTGTTGAACGATAAATACCTTCAGGATCTGTTTCTGCCGGCTTGCCGTACATATAGAGTGTATTTACTCCTCCGGTCTTTTCAGGAGCACCATAGCCGATGGTCTTGCAGTAGAACACATCTGTCTTTTCAGCCTTTTTACCTTCATCAGTAATGATATAAAGACCGTTCCAGCCTGTTGCCATTGCAATTGTATCCTTAGCAACATAAGCCGGATCACCTGTTGCATCACACATATCGTATTTGCATACCGGATTTTCTTCCCATGTTGCACCGTAGTCGTGGCTTACAAACATTGAGTAGTGACATTCCTCAAATGTCGGTTCCTTTACGGCTGGATTTGAACCCCAGTACTGGTTGTAAATTATGCCTGAAGCATAAATAAGTGACGGATCTTCAGGATCCACGAGCATGTATGATGGTTTGTAACCACTGATTCCCTCTGCATTTTTCCATGTTGCACCAAAGTCGTCAGAATAAGATACAGCTCCGATTTCCTTTCCGGACTTTAAGAATCTGTATTCACCCGGACTGATTTCTGTAATTGCAGCCTTACCGCCGGCGGAACACTTAATTTCTTCCCAGCTCTTACCGCCGTCAAGTGTATAGTAGCCGATACCATTGTTCTCAGAAACACGAATCATAACATCAGGATTCTGCGGACAGTATGCAATAGCCGATGTTGAACCCATGTTTGGCTTGTACTGTTCAGGAATATCTGAAACATTCTTGTGAATAAATCCATCGTAGTCACCGATTGCAGAGAAGTTATCACCGCCCGGAACGCTTACGAAGTCAAGACAAACAACTTCTTCAACACCATCCGGCTGGAAGTAGAACTGAATATCTTTTTCATCCCACGCATTGTCACAGGCAAATACACCATTACCTGATGTCATAAGAATTCTGTCACCTTCAGGATCTCTCGGATCAATAAGGATACCGCTTCCCCAGTGACACGCTTTGCCGTAAATCCAGTCATAACCGTTCATGTCGATTGGAAGTGATGAGAATTTATTAGTCGGAGGATCTGTTGAGTAATCTGTTGTATGCTGACCCGGAGTTATATTTTCCCATGTTTCACCACCGTCTGATGAACGGAAGAAATGATCGCCCCAGGCAATAGTACTTTCATTTTCAGGGGTGTTCGGATCATCCTCTGCCCATTCAGTACCGTACCACTGATCAGACCACATACCGCAGGTACGTGCAAAAAGCTTGTTCGGATCTTTTTTATCAACCTCAATCATTCCTATAGCGTTGTCTGAAACGGAAAGTTTCTTTACGCTGCCAGACTCTGCATTGTACTTGTAAGCACCTCCTGCAGAACCTGAAAAAGCAAGTCCGGCTATATATGTAAAGAAGATATTTCCATTGTGATCACTTGTGATTGAAAGCGGATAGTTTGCATCAGGCAAATCCTCTGACAAAGGTGCAAACTTATCATCTTTCACACTGGCAACATGAATATTTGCCTGACCTGTTACAGAAGTACCAACATATACTTTGCCGTCTTCAATCAGAATGCATCCGATACCATTCTGTTCATTGTACTGCTTTGCAGGTTCAGTACCTCTTACCATATTGTCCGTCCACATAGGATACTTAAGTTCGCCAGGGAAAAGTCCGAGATCATCATATCCGATAACAGGATTCCAGGTTTTACCTCCGTCTGTTGACTTAATGAGAGCGGACTTGCCGGCAGTAACGTCACCACCTGCATAAATAGTATCCGGATTGTCAGGGTCAACGGCAATCGGTTCGATACATTCACGTCCGTCTCCGTTTCCATGAACCTGAATGTGTTCAGTAACATCAGCCTCAGTAAATGTCTTTCCACCGTCTGTTGTCTTGAAGATAACAGTTCTTGCACCGGAGAAATAAGCACATCCGCAGAGGAAGTATACAGTATCATCGTCTGTCGGATCAATTGCAATACCCTTAACACTTAAAAGCCCTCTGTCAGCCTCTGTGAGAAATCCGAAGAGCTGAACCCATTCATTTTTGTCGTAGTCAAATTTGTAAGCACCACCAACGTCTGTACGAAGGTACATTTCCCTCTGACCTGTAACGATACCGGATACAAATCCGCCTCCGCCGATTTTCAGTGCTCCCCATTCCATGGAGATATCATCTGCAGCATTTATAACAGACTTTCTTCCTGCATCAGAAAGAACATTAAATGCTCCTGCTGATACTGCAAGTGCTGAAGCGAATGCCACAGTTCTTTTTTTCCAGTTTGTAAAATTCATACAATCAACATCCTTTTAACCTATTAAATAATCAGAATTTAACTATGTATTCGTTTTCTTAATTTTACATCATTTTTTCTGTTATGTCAATAGTCAGCAAGAAAAACAAGCGTTTTTTTACAAAAAAAGGACCTGCACCAGGACAGTGCAAATCCTTTATTGTATAATTTTATTAATCACCAAATGAAATACCAAGATTCTTGGCAGTAGTAACAATCTGTCCCTTTGGATCAACAAACTTTGTAAGTCCCGCAATATCATCAAGACGGTTAGCAGTAATAACTGAATTAACCATAGCAACGGTCTTACCGTAATCCTCATTCTTAATGAGTTCCGCAGCATGAACACCAAACTTGGTAGCAAGTATTCTGTCATAAGCTGAAGGAGAACCGCCTCTGAGCATATGACCCGGAACACAAACCCTGGCCTCAATACCCGTTGCTTCCTGAATCTGAGCCGCAATCCTTGAAGTAGCAGTAAGAATACCCGCTTCTGCTCTCTTCTTTGCTCTCTCCTTCTTCTTCATCTTTGCTTCATCAACATCAAACGCGCCCTCAGCAACTGCCACTATTGAGAAGCCTTTGCCTGATTCTGCTCTTTTGGTAAGTGATTCAGCAACCTTATTGATATCATAAGGAATCTCCGGAATAAGAATTACATCCGCACCGCCTGCTATACCTGCATTTACTGTAAGCCAGCCAGCCTTGTTGCCCATAATCTCACAGAGAAGAATTCTTGAGTGACTCGCTGCAGTTGTGTGAAGCCTGTCAATTGCATCTGTTGCAATATCAACCGCTGTGTGGAAACCGAATGTAACATCTGTTCCGTAGATGTCATTGTCAATTGTTTTCGGAAGACCTATAACATTAAGCCCCTCATCTGAAAGAAGCTTTGATGTCTTGTGCGTTCCGTTTCCGCCAAGCGTAAGAAGGCAGTCAAGTTTCTGCTTCTTATAGGTTTCCTTCATATTCTTTACTTTATCAACATTGTCATCACCGATAACTGTCATCATCTTGAACGGCTGACGCTTTGTTCCGAGAATTGTTCCCCCCTGAGTAAGTATACCTGAAAACTCCGAAGGATCCATGTCCCTTGCAATGTTGTTGATAAGTCCGTAGTATCCGTTCTGAATACCGACTATCTGAACATTGTCTTCTCCGAATGTCTCGAAGCAGGCCTTTGCAACGCCGCGTATTGTTGCATTAAGACCAGGACAGTCTCCGCCGCTTGTAAGTATACCAATTCTTCTTTTCATGATTAATACATCCCCTTCTGCTGCAGTGCAGCTGTAATATTTTATTTTTCCATACTTTTGCGAAGATATTCTGTAAGAGCAGCCGCATTCATCGGACGTTCAAATAAAAATCCCTGAATAAAATCACAGCCAAGTTCTTCAAGAATAGCAAGCTGCCCTTCTGTTTCAACACCTTCAGCAATAGTATTAATACGCTTTGACTTAGCAATCTTAATGATTGCAGAAACTATTTCCCTTGCTACATTGTCATCCTCAATCAGAGTAATAAATGACTTGTCAAGTTTCAGAAGTGTAATAGGCATCTTCTGAATATAGCTGAGTGATGAGTACCCTGTTCCGAAGTCATCCATTGCAAGTTTAAGACCAATATCCCTGAGTTCCTGCATCTGCTGAACAGCAAAATCAATATCCTTCATAGCCAGCGATTCAGTAAGTTCAATTTCGAGCCACTCAGGTGACAGCCCCGTTTCCATAAGTTTTTCTGAAATAAACTGTTTTACATCCTTCTGATAAAAATCTTCAGAAGTAAGATTGATTGACATTACTATCGGAGGAAGCCCCATGTTCTGCCAGATTTTATTCTGTTTGCAGGCTTCGTCCATTACATATTCGCCGATTTTTGTAATCAGGTGTGAATTTTCAGCAATCGGAACAAAGTATTCAGGAGAGACAACTGTCCCGTCAGGTTTAATCCATCTTATAAGAGCCTCAACTCCCATTATTTTTTTAGTTTTAATGGAAATCTTAGGCTGATAGTAAAGTACAAGCTCCCCTGCTTCTATTGCATCAGCAAGTGATCTTTCAAGTGCGGCCGCAGTAAGTATGCTGTCATGCACCCTTGAATCAAACATTACAAGTGAACGCTTCTTTTCACCTGTGGAAAGGGCAAACTCAGCACGTTCAAAAACAGTCAGAAAATCCTCCCCGTCAGCAGGCATTCTTGAATATCCGGCTGAACATGATATATTCTGCTTGAAGTCGCGATTCTTTCCAATGTTAGAAATTTCTTCCTGAATCTCCTGAGTAATAGTGAGCGGTAAATTAGAATCACCGTAATCCTGAACAATAAGAGCGAAGTTGTCGCCTCCTATACGTGCAGCAAAACCGTTTTTTCCCTTTTTCTTGTAAAGAATATCTGAAAATTCCTTAAGCATCTTGTTTCCGTTGCCATAGCCGCATGTATCGTTGATTATGTGGAAGTTATCAATATCAAAAACAATAACCCAGTATGAAAGTTCAAGAATCTTGCAGCACTCGTACATCTCCGCACCGCTGATAACAAGTTTGTTCCTGTTGTATATACCGGTTACCTCGTCAATATACGCCATCCTCTCGATAAGAATATCCTTTTCCTTATCCTTGGAAATATCAATGATAGCACCGCCGATAACAGGCATACCATACTGACCCTTCTGAGAATTTTTATATCTGAAAGTGTACCATCTGTATCTTCCGTCAAATGAACGTATTCTCAGATCCATACTGTTTGTGTGGTCAACTCTTATACTGTTTGATCTCGCCGCTTTAAGATAGGATTCAAACAGCATACGCTCATCTTTATGTATAAGTCCGATGAAGTCATCAACACGGATTGTATCGCCTACAATACCAAGCATTTTCTGAAGTTCTTCCGATATATGAAATGTTTCGGCACAGTGTTCATTAAGAATAATACCTATTTCTGAAAGATTCATTGCAAGAGAATAGTGTTTCTCAGATGTTGCAAGAAGATTATTGGTGATATTGAGCTGCTGTCTGATTATCTTGTTTTCAGTAACGTCAAAGCCAATTGAAACAATTATACCGTCTTCACCACCGGAGCCGATAAGAAGTGAACTTGTCCAGTTGATATAGATATTGCCGAGTTTTGAATCAAGTGAATACTCTTTTGTTCCTGAAAGCATCATATCCGCTTTGCCCTTTGAGATAAAACCGCCTGGAAAAAGAATATCAAGAACCTCACTGTGTTCAAGTTTAAGAACATCGTCGCTGAGAACAGAGCGGAATTTGTCATTTATAAGAAGAATGCTTGCATCTTCATTCCAGATTACTACATATGAATTGATTATGTTCATCAGTCTGATTATTCTGCTCTTGCTGTTTTCAGTATCCTGAATCTTCTTTTTCTGA
>JAUNJJ010000038.1 GCA_030533325.1 Oscillospiraceae bacterium | reverse complement strand
GGATTTGGGACTTTCACCCTTTAGAAACGTGCGCCGCCGGGCGCACACACAAAAAAATACAGACAGCATATATACCGTCTGTATTTTTCAGCTATTCAACCTGCTGATAAATTTCCATAAACCTTTCCCGCTCAATGATGTAAATATCGTTCGGGTCATCAATACGTACAACAAGGAAATCCCCTGCCATACCTGAAATGTAATGCCGTCTGTCCCACATGGTGAAAAGTTTGGTATTTCGTTTTAGTTCCTCTGCATACACCTTCGCTCCGCCTCTGGAACGGCAGCATGAAAAAATCAAAGGCTGTGATTCCATTTCCGAGCTGATCGCATGAGGATGATAGTCTGAACGAACATCGAATATTCCCTCTGTACGTTCATATGTGCTTTCAAATTTTTCGCTGGTTGTAAGATATGCGCTTCCCCTTGAATCAACCATGATAATCATACTGTCATCAGAAACAACTTTGAAGTCGGCCTCCACAGATCTGACACGGAAATCAACCCCCGGTTCGAATATATCAGTACTTCTGATATAGCCCATAATCTGCGGCTTTTTAATGTATTTTTTCATATCAGAATAATCATTCTCATATGAGTCTGCGCTGATAACATCAAAACTCTCATAATACACGGTGATTTTCTGGTTAAGAAAATCCACTATGTTTTCCGGACTCAGTTCAGGACATTTGTCCGAACTTATAAAACCTCCGGCTTTCTGCCGGTGTCCGCCACCGGAACCGATACCGTCCGTGATAAACTTCGCAAGTTCCATTGCATCAATGTCATTTATACAGCTACGGACAGATATTTTTATCCCCCCTGAAATGAAGCAGCATACAACGCTTACGTTTATTGTATCAACCTGAAGTACAAGATCGTTTATATATCCTAGTATATTTGGATCGCATTCACGGGCACATGTTACAGCAAAATTGTGCTTTTCCTCATTGTTTATGTTCCTGAGTGCATCTCCTGCTATCTGTATCTCATGCAGAGAAAGAACCGAATTGGTCAGCAGAGGAAGTAGTTCCTTCCTGTACCTCGCAAAATCCCTGAGGTCGCGGTCTGCAGGGTGACTGACTTCCGACATGCTGTTCGAGTCAGTATAAAGTCCGTAGTAGAGAGCTGTGGCAAGGCAGGAATCATCGTTATAGTCAATGCCTTCTTCCCTAAGCATTACCGCAATAACTGAAGAACAGCTTGCATACTCGGGACGTATATCATAGAGTTCCGAACAGTTTCTCACAGAAAAATGATGGTCAACCGCAGCATATGCATCTGCGGAAAAATCTGTGACATTCTTTTCGCCGTGAATACAGTCCGCTGTAATAAGAAGTTCAGGAATATAATCAAGTTCAGATACATACTCAATCGGTATCCCAAGTCGGTCAGTCATAATCAGGAGGTTGGGCTTGCGTATCTTAACAGCCCCGCTGTATATAAGCCTGACCTTTTTCCTGTTGCTTTTCAAAAAATAATAAATTCCATATCCCGAAGCGATAGTATCAGCATCAGGATAATCATGACACTGAATCACAATATCATTATAAACCAGTAAATCCCTCAGCCTCATACTATCACTTCCTTTGATTTTAATCTATAATAATATTTTATACTATTATAGGTAAAATGTCAAATGAATTTAATAGAATGGCAATAAAAAGTTGTTAATTATGTAAATATTTCTGATATCGTTTCCGTAACTTCCGCCGGTGACTCAGAAACTGCCTCTCCTACATCTTCTTTATTTTCCACAGGAGTAAAATTCTCAAACTCCATCCTTACTCCGAAGTTTTTCATCTCAAAAGAATCAATATCGCCCTCTTTCGCATCGAATTCAAGAGAATATTCTCCTGATTCATTTTCACCGTTTATAAATATCACTCCGTCTTTCTCCGTTCCCTCAATCTTATCCGACTGTGCAATATTATCAACCACTGAGAAGAAATTCAGAAGAGCTGATTTTACCGGAAGTGCTTTTTTCGGAACAGTAAAACTCAGTCCCTTGTATGAAGCAGTTACATCATTTCCGTTAAACGAAAGCACAACCCCTTCAAGTGTATCCGGTGAAGTAAAGTCCGCCTCATACACACCGATATCATTCTTCCTCAGCTTACCACCGAACTCCTGATCCTCAAAAATCATCTTCATGTCACACTCAAACGGAGAATTAACAATTGATTCCGTACTTTCCATTGTCGCCTTACTGTCACACGATGTCAGCAGAAATGCAGCAGATAAAACCATCGCAGTAAAAAAACGTTTCATATCAACAACTCCATTACAGTTATTTTTTATTTTAACGTCCTTTCTATCCCCTTAAATACCCCCGCCAGCTCATCAATTATATCCTCCGGCAGCATACTGTGCATCGAAAGTCTCTCTGCCGCTCTGTCCCCGGCACTGCCGTGAATCCACACAGCAAGCAGTGCAGCCTTCTGCACATCAATCCCCTGTGCCGCAAATGCCCCTGCAATACCGGCAAGAACATCACCGCTTCCCCCCGTACTCATTCCCGGATTCCCTGTCCGGTTTATAAATACATTTTCACCATACCCCACAAGTGTCCCCGCTCCCTTAAGTACTGTAACCGTCTTCGGAAAACGCCTGATAAATTCCTGTATTGCACCGTACCTGTCAATCTGAATTTCAGCTGTACTAACACCAAGGAGCCTTGCCGCCTCAGCCGGATGGGGTGTGATAATCGTTTCCGGCTTTATCTCATTTAATATCTCCGGATTCTCAGCAATACAGTTAAGTGCATCAGCATCAATTACAACAGGGCACGTAATATTTTTCAGCACCCTTCTTACAAGTTCTGAAGTTCCTTCAGTGTACCCAAGCCCGCAGCCTATAAGAACTGCACTGGATTTTGAAGCATGGTTTAAAAGCAGCTCCGCATTGTCTGCAGAGTAGAATCCGTTTTCCTCTGTTTTTAAAGGAAGATAAACCGGTTCATGAAATGACGCTGCAAATGCAGGTATGCATATTTCAGCGGCACACTGTTTTAAAAGCCCAAGGCCTGAGCGAAGAGCCGCTTTACCTGAAAGCATGGCAGCCCCGGGCATTGTTTTGCTGCCGGTAATGCTTAACAGCGTTCCGTATGTACCCTTGTGTGAATCCGATGTTCTTTTCCTTATAAATGGTTTAACCAGATTTTCAGTGATTTCTTTCATTTTAATAACTCCAGTATTTTATCAATAATATTTTTATCCTTCGGCGGCAGTTTAATCATACACTGTTCGGCGGTGTAGAGTTCTGTGGTACCTATGAGTTTTCCGTCGGTGAAATATTCAGCTTTCCCGGCGTATGTTCCTTTTTCAACAGGTGCATACATAAAATGTTTAATACTCAGCTTTACCTCTATATCCGGAATTTCCCCTTTTACTATTCCCATGGAAACCGAACCGAGAGGCTGGAGATTTACCGTTTCCTTTTCGCCGCCAACCACATCCACAGTATATGTTTCAGGCGGGACTAAATACTTCTCAAGCCGCTTGAAACCGGTATCATAGAGAAGTGCGTGGTCATGGTAATCATTCGGGTCATTAAGGGTAACACAGATGAGGGATATTCCCTCTCTTTCACAGGCTGAAACAAGGCAGCGTCCGGCTTCATCGGTAAAACCTGTCTTAACTCCGTACACTCCCTCACACTGTGAAAGCAGCTTGTTAGTATTTTTCAGCCACCTTCTGTAAGGCGGATTTCCGAATGAAAGTTCCATAGTACTCTTTGAGCATATCTCAGTAAAATCTTCATTCTGCAAAGCTTCCCGTGCAAGCAGAGCCATGTCACGGGATGAAGCACCGTGACCTTCTGCCTCAAGTCCGGAGGGAGTGACAAAGTATGTTCTTGTCATGCCTATTTCTGCGGCGCGGCTGTTCATCAGTTTTGCAAAGTTTTCAATACTGCCTCCGATACGTACTGCAGCTGCATTTGCTGCGTCATTTCCGGAAGGGAGAAGCATGCCGATACACAGGTCCCGTTTTGAAACTATATCACCTTCGGTAAGTCCCATAGAAGAGCCTTCCGTTTTAATAGCTTCAGAGTCAACTGTAAATTCGGTATCAAGGTCACCGCTTTCCAGACAGAGCAGTGTGGTCATTATCTTTGTTGTACTTGCCATGGGAAGTTTAGTGTCAGAGTTTTTCTCATAAATAATTTTTCCCGTGTTTTTCTCCATAAGTACATAAGATTTTGCTGATATTCCAGCAATCTCCTCGGCATAGCAGGTCCCCGACGGTATAGCCAGCATAACTGCAGCGAATATACTGCAAAGTTTTTTTATCATAAAATCAATTACCTCCATACAAAGTATATATCCATATACAATATATGAAGGTAAAATTAAAATTATACTTAATTAATCCTCTTCCTCAAGAACATCACTGTCATCAGGAACCAGATCATTCTTCTTATTCTTTTTTCCCTTTTTCGGTTTCTTCTCTCCGCCGTTTACAAGTGCAGAAATCTTGTCGATAAGGTCCGGAAGAGTTGAGATCATTGCATTTTCCTTTGAAGCATTTACTGACATCTGGAGAAGTTTAACATCTCCGTTCGGTGAAACGCAGATAAATGCCAGCGGCTGTACTGACACACCAGCACCTGCCGCACCTCCGAAAAGATTCTTCGGCTGCTTTGAAGGAAGATCAGAACCACCTGACGCAAATCCGAATGATACCTTTGAAACCGGAATGATAGTTGCTCCCTCCGGTGTTGAGATAGGATCACCGATGATTGTGTTTACATCAATCATATCTCTGATCTTTTCAATTGCTGTTCCCATTAATCCGTTTACTGGATGATTTTCCATCATGGTACACTCCTTTGATAAATTATTTTTATTTGATTTTTCTTTTTCACCTGTTTTACCCAGCTGCATTTTCAGATAGCTGAAAAATATACCTGCTGCACCGAGAACAGCCGTCCCCGGACTCATTTCAAGCTTCAGGCTGAAATTGTATATACTTTTATTATTATTGTATTTCAGACCAATATTCACATGATCTATATCCGTTTTAAAATGTGCTGCCGTAAAACCTAAAATATTGTACACACCGGCACTTATAATGCCGAAGTTTACGGCACATGTACAGGCATCTTCATCAGCAACTGTAAAGTCAGCACACAGATCAGATATTTTTATTTTTTTCACAACTCCGAATATACTGTCGGCAGATGAACGTATAAAATCAATAACAGCTGCAATATTTTCAGTCTGCAGTGAAGGCTTCTTTTTGCTTCCTGATTTTTTTCTGCTTTTTTTCTCATCCGGAGGTTTATTTTTATCATTTTCCTTACTGTCATTTTTTCCGGAATCAGATTTTTTATCCGACTTAAAAGCTTTTGCTTTTTTCTTCCGGGGTTTAAAGGGAAGATTTATTTTTACAAAAAGGTATCTGACAAAGCAGGTAAAAACCCCGTCTTCGTATTTTATAAAAAGGGCAGCTTTTATATTAAGAAGAACAGCCAGTATAAGGAGAATGATTAACAGAACAATCATTCTTCGCATCACCCCTGCTGATCTGACAATAAAGGATATTCTTTGTTCATTTCACTTAAAGGCGGAAGATCATCAACCGATGAAATTCCAAAGCATCTCAGAAAGTTTCTCGTTGTTCTGTAAGCTATAGGACGTCCCGGCACTTCAAGACGCTCAGCCTCCTCAACAAGTTCCTTCTCTATAAGCCTTGCAAGTACCGCAGCACTGTCAACGCCTCTTACAGTATCAACAAAGCTCTTTGTTACCGGCTGGTTGTACGCAATAACCGCCAGTGTTTCCATAGCCGCACTTGAAAGGACTGAATTTTTCCCGGTATCAAATACTTTTTTTACTGCCGGAGCATATTCCTTTCTTGTGGCAAGCTGATATGAATCGCCAAGTCTAAGCACCTGAAGTGCTGAATGACTTTCATCATATCTGTCATTGAGAAGAGTAATAATCCGGTCCAGAGATTCCGCTTCTATACCGGTGGCCTCAGAAAGAAGCTTTACCGGTATCGGCTCACCGTACGCAAACAATACCGCCTCAACCGTAGAAATATTTTCAACAAAGCTCATTATGAACTTTTCCTTTCTTTACGTTTTCCTATAAATGAAATCGTGCTGTTGTCATCACTTATATATATTCGTCCGGACTTTGTCAGTTCCAGAACAGCCAGAAATGTAGCTACCCTCTCGGATCTGTCATACACACCGTCATAAAGAGAATCCATCTCAGCCGTACCGTTTTTGTACAGCTGTTTCAGAATGTAGATTACCTTTGTGGTTACCGAATACATCTTGTGTTTTACAATAACCTTGAATCTCTCATCCGGTCCGGTTTCCGGCGCAATCTGTTTCTTTATCCCTGCTTTTCCAAGAGCCTCCCGAAGCACAGTGGCATCATGCACACGCTTGTATTCAGAATCTGCTTTTATTTTTGCCTGTTTTCTTACAAATATGTCCCCGGCACAGTAAAGAGCTGAAAGAGCTGCTGCCGCCTTTTTACACAGAGCATATTCAATAAGTGCTCCCTGCAGTGCCTTCTTTTCCTCTTCTTCCTCTTCAGGTGCCGGAAGAAGTGCAAGGGTTTTTATATAAATAAGCCTCGCAGCCATCTCCAGAAATTCCCCTGCAATCTCAAGGTCATGTTCAGCACATTCATCAAGGTAGAGAAGATACTGCTCAAGCAGCTTCGAAATCTCAATATCATTTATATCAAGCTTATGTTTGGTAACAAGATGGAGCAGCAAGTCAAGGGGTCCCTCAAATACCTCCAGTTTAAACGAAAGCTTTTCCATATCCTTACCTTATAAACAGACCGGCAAGCAGTGCTGCAGCAATCATTACTCCCTTGTACACATACATGGCAAGAAATGATACCACACTGCGGAGTGGTCCGAAGCAGAGAAGAAGTATCATTGCCAGAGAAATATACTGAAAATACTTTGCCACCTTCCAGATTACCTTAGCCGGAAGGAACTGCATAAGGATATCTCCCCCGTCAAATCCCGGAACCGGAAGAAGAAGAAACACAGCAAGATTTATATTGAGAATAGTTATATATGAAAAAATCTCAACCAGCACAGGACTCATTCCAAAATGGTCACCGATTATTACAACAAGAGCCATAACAAAGGCAAAAAGAATATTTGAAACAGGTCCTGCAAGTGCAACGGCTATCATTCCCAGTTTTCTGTTTTTGCACTTAAAGTTTGACGGATTTATAGAAGCACTTCGTCCCCATCCAAGACCGATAAGAATCATAAAAATACACCCTATCGGATCAACATGTGCAAGCGGATTAAGTGTAAGTTTCCCTTCAAGTATCGGTGTATTGTCCCCCATCTTCACAGCCATCCAGTTTCTTGCATACTGTCTGACAGGGAAAACAGTAAACACCATAAGTGCACCGATAAGTATATGCATAATGTCAAAATTAAACATTTCCTAAAACCTCACTTTTTAAAAAAGATACTTAATACCATTGTACTTTAATTTTCCTGAAAAATCAAGTGAAAATAAAAAATATTCCTGCCTGCGAAGGTGCAGGGCGACCGCAAAGCCCTGCAAAAAACAAAGATACATTCACAAACCTATATTATGCAGGAAAACAAAAAAATTCATCCCTCTGAATTAACAGAAGGATGAATCATTTTTCAACTAAAAACAGTCTCAATTAAACTGCACGAGTCACCTTATTGGAACGCAGACATCTTGAGCATACGTAAATATGACAAGGAGTACCGTTTACAATAGCCTTAACGCGTTTTACGTTTGGCTTCCATGTTCTGTTTGTACGTCTGTGTGAGTGAGAAACCTTGATACCAAAAGTTACGCCCTTTCCGCAGATTTCACATTTTGCCATTCTTGCGCACCTCCTTAAAAAAAACTTAATACTTAATATAAAGCATTAGCGTTGCTGAAAACCCAATACATTTTCAACATTCCCAAAACATACAGAGTTTTCAGGAACGCTTTAATAATTCTATCATATTTTCAGAAAAAAAGCAAGTGTTTTTTTAATTTTTTTCTCGAAATTTTAACATTAAACCTTTTCCGGCTTACTTTTTCGGCTTCGCAATCAAAAACTTAATTTTTATCCCCATATCCGAAAACATCTTCTCATGTTCCGTCTCAGTATTCTCCTCAAATCCGCTCTCATGAAGATCCCGTGTAATATATGTAATCTCATACCCGGTCTCATTAAAATACTCCACAGACTCCTCGAAAAGCTCATCATCATCAGTCTTAAACCAGATCTCCCCGTCTTCAGTAAGAAAAGTCTTATAAACCATCAGCTTTTTCGGAAAAGTAAGTCTTCTCTTCTTATGCTTCCCCCTCGGCCAAGGATTACAGAAATTAATATAAATCCTGTCTATCTCATCATTCTCATCAAATACCTCACTGATATTCTCAACATTATGAACGAGCAGCTTCACATTTTCAATCTTCTCAATCCCAGCCCTCTCAAACTCAGCCACAGTCTTTCTTCTCGCATATGCAGCCATCTCACTCTTTATATCAATCGCAACATAGTTTATATCCTGATTAGCTGCGGAAACCTGTGAGATAAAACCGCCTTTTCCGCATCCGAGTTCAACGTGAAGCGGCTGTTCCTTTATGAAACTGTGTTTCCATTTGCCCTTCAGTTCAGCCGGATTCTTCACACAGAATTCACACGCCTCAAGTTCCGGTCTTGCCCATGGTTTTCTTCTTATTCTCAATTAGTATCATGCCTTTCAAGTTTATTTTTTCTATCCAGCTTCAGGGGATAAGTATACGATAATTTCTTTGTTTTTTTGCAGGGCTTTGCGGTCGAGCTATGCACTTCCTTCGGTCGCCTGCACCTTCGCCCCATATTTTCTATAATATCTGAATAGTTACACTTATTATTGCCGTGCACAGCGGCTAATTTAAAATATTTGTTTCCTGTTTTTCTGGAGTTTTATCGATTATGAGTCTTGTATTTTCGTACTTTTCATCGTAGTCTTCAGGATTGAATTTATTGCTCAGTCTTGTTTTGATTACTTTGAATGTACGTGTATATCTTGATGGCTTCATTGTAGGAAATGCTTTTACAAGACGGGAATTTTTTATCTGTTCCGAGAGCTTTTCATACTTTGCGTTAAGATTAAGTACTTCATCGGAAATATTTTCTCCGAGGGCAATTGACTTGTCGTGGAGAATAGTAGCTATGTAATCAATCTGCTTCAGGCGCATATTGAACTGGCGAATATCGGAAAGCGTAGCTGCGATATCAATTGCAATGACTACCAGCATAACCGCTGCAAAAATATTTCCACCGGTATACGGTATTTTTGAAACAACTTTTTCAATAAACGGCTGAGCTACACATATAACAAGTACTGAACCCACACCCCACAGCAGCGAGATTCGCAGACAGATAAATCCTTTGTAGTTGAATTTTTCTTCCGAATAGTCCCACCACTTCGCATGAAACAGCTTCTCAAGAAGAACTCCGACAAATAGTTCAAACGAAGTACAGATGATAACCGATAAAAAATACAGAACTACAAAAGTATCCTTAAGCGGTGCAAGTGCATGGGTAATAATGATAACTCCAAATCCGTATATAGGACATATCGGGCCGTTGAGAAATCCTCTGTTTTCAAATCCACCCGTCTCAAGTGTACGGTCAACTACCTCAAGAAACCAGCCAAAGACTGACCACCATAAAAAATAAAAAAACAGTTCAAAAACCGTATTATCCAGAAAACTTATATAAATATTCTGCATCAAACCCCTCCATAAATGTAGTACAATATCTATTATACTTTAAAACTTTTTCAGTGTCAAATATATTTTGTATTTAAAATATAAATATGTATATTTTTACAGTTTTAATTTGTTTTCTTTAAAGAAATCTTTTCCATTAAATATTCTGAATTTTATATATTTTTCTGACAATACTTATTTCATAGAAAAAATAAAAGGATGAATAAATATGGCTTATAATAAAGTTGTTATCTCAGGTATTAACACAGCAAAGCTGACTGTACTTAAAGAAAGTGAAAAGATGGAGCTGCTTCGTGAAATAAAGGCAACAGGAAGCAAAGAGGCAAAGGACAAACTGATAAACGGCAATCTCCGACTTGTACTAAGTGTTATACAGCGCTTTGCAGGCAGAGGTGAAGATGTGGACGACCTCTTTCAGATCGGCGTCGTGGGACTGATTAAGGCTATAAATAACTTTGATCTGAGCAAGGATGTACGTTTTTCGACATACTGCGTACCCATGATTTCCGGTGAACTCAGAAGATATCTGCGTGACTTCAGTTCCGTAAAAGTCAGCCGTTCACTTAAGGACCTGGCATATAAATCAATGCAGGCAAAGGAACAGCTCACAACAAAAAATCAAAAAGAGCCAACAGTCGATGAAATTGCCGCATATATCGGAGCTGAAAGAAGCGATGTTGTCATGGCTTTAGAAAGCATCACCGAACCTGTTTCCCTCTATGAACCTGTGTACTCAGAATCAGGTGATACCCTCTATGTCCTCGACCAGATTGGTGACAAAAACAGCGTTGAAAACTGGCTTGACGAAATATTCCTCCGCGAATCTATAAAAGCTCTCCATCCAAGGGAAAAAAAGATCCTGTACATGAGATTTTTCCAGGGTAAAACCCAGATGGAAGTTGCCGAGGAAATAGGCATCTCCCAGGCCCAGGTCTCACGTCTTGAAAAAGGGGCGCTTAATCAGATTAAAGGGGATTGAATTTTTTTTGCAGGGCTTTGCGGTCGCCCTGCACCTTCGCAGCAAAGCCGCAAGTAAAGAGCTGTAAGAATTTTTATCTATATGCTAAACAAAAACCGGATGACAATATGAAATGCCATCCGGTTTTACTATATAAAGATGTAATGTAATTAAATTACTTAGTCATGCTTGCAACTTCAGCTGCAAAGTCGTCAACCTTCTTCTCAATACCTTCGCCACGTTCAAAACGTACACATTCAACAACCTTGATAGAACCGCCGAGCTTCTTAGCTTCTGCATCAACATAACCCTGTACTGAAACCTTGTCATCCTTAACAAAAGCCTGTTCAAGAAGACAATTTTCCTTGAAGTACTTCTCAACCTTACCGTCAATAATCTTTTCCTTAACCTGTTCAGGCTTGTTAGCCATCTTAGGATCTTCAGACATCTGAGTCATCATGATCTTTCTTTCGTTTTCGATTACTTCAGCAGGAACATCTTCACGCTTAACGTATGGAGCACCAAGAGCAGCACTCTGCATAGCTACGTCCTTACCGATTACAGCAACAGCGTCAGCTGCAAGATCTGTATCCATCTTAACGAGAACGCCGATGCTTCCGCCGTTGTGAATGTATGAAGCAAGCTTACCTTCGAATCTTACGAAACGACGAATAACGATGTTTTCTCTGATCTTCATACCAGCAAGATCTGTGAGAGCTTCTGATACTGTGTTTGAACCGCCGCTGATTGTTTCTTTCATAAGAGCGTCAACGTCAGCAGGATTCTTTTCAATGATTGTATTTGCAACAGCAGCAACGAAGTTTCTAACGTCTTCTGTGTTAGCAGCAAAGTCTGTTTCTGTGTTTACTTCGAGAATAACACCAGCTTCGCCGTTTACAACAGCTGTTACAACACCTTCAGCAGCAGCTCTGCCGCTCTTCTTAGCCTGTGTAGCAAGACCTTTTTCTCTGAGGAATTCGATAGCCTTTTCTCTGTCGCCGTCGTTTTCTTCAAGAGCCTTCTTACAGTCCATCATACCAACGCCTGTAGCGCTCATAAGTTCTTTAATTTCTGCAACGGATGCCTTACCCATTGTAATTACCTCCAATTAAAAAATTATACTGAAAAACCCGAATTTTAGGTAATCTTATTAAAAAGACACAACTGCCATTCGGGTTCTGAAATTTTATGTTTGAACTTGATTATTCAGCTGTTTCCTCTGCAGCTTCTTCAGCAGCCTCAGCTTCAACCTGTTCGCCCTGTCTGCCTTCGATGATAGCGTTAGCCATTGCACCTGCGATGAGCTTAACTGCTCTGATAGCGTCGTCGTTACCTGGGATAACGTAGTCAACTTCATCAGGATCACAGTTTGTGTCAACTATAGCAACAATCGGGATGTTGAGCTTCTTAGCTTCAGCAACAGCGATCTTTTCCTTTCTTGGGTCAACGATGAATAAAGCACCCGGGAGCTTCTTCATTGTCTTGATACCGCCGAGGAACTTTTCAAGCTTTTCGATTTCGAGTGTAAGCTTGCTTACTTCCTTCTTAGGGAGAAGTGCAAATGTACCGTCTTCTTCCATCTTTCTGAGCTGTTCAAGTCTCTTGATTCTGTTCTTGATTGTCTCGAAGTTTGTCATCATACCGCCGAGCCATCTTGCGTTTACGTAGTGAGCGCCTGCACGGATAGCTTCTTCCTTAACTGAATCGCCAGCCTGCTTCTTTGTACCTACGAAAAGTACTGATTCGCCCTGAGCACTGATGTCACGAATGAACATGTAAGCTTCTTCGAGCTTCTTAACTGTCTTCTGAAGATCGATAATGTAGATACCGTTTCTTTCTGTGAAGATGTATGGTGCCATTTTTGGGTTCCATCTTCTTGTCTGGTGACCAAAGTGTACGCCAGCTTCAAGAAGCTGTTTCATTGATACTACTGCCATTGTGTAGTTCCTCCTAATAAATTGGTTTTTTTATTATTCCCTCCGCTGGTCTTAGCTTGAAAACAACCTTCATACGAAGGCACCAATTTTCAAAATCACCAACGTGCGAATTACTGAAATATTATATCATAAAATTCATATATTTTCAAGACAAAGCAAGAAATATTATCTTACAAATATTTCTTGAATAAAATGCGATTTTTTAGGCACATTTACTTGTCGCCTTTATAACCGGTATACTCAGCAGTTCTTAATCTTCTGTTTGCATTTTCAACTCTGTCATCTTCAGGTGGTGATATACCTTCAAGGGCATATTTTATGCCAAGGTTTTCCCACTTGAAAAGTCCAAGTGTGTGATACGGAAGAACCTCAACTCTCTGAACATTTTTAAGTCCTGCGATGAATTCACCGAGAGCATCAAGGTCTTCATCAAAGTCGCTGTTTTCCGGTACAAGAACATGTCTTATCCATACCGGTTTTTCTATATCTGAAAGATACCTGGCAAGTTCAAGAATATTGTCGTTCTTCTGCTTTGTAAGTTCAAAGTGACGTTCAGGATTAATTTCCTTTATATCAAGAAGAAGCAGATCCGTGTACTTCATAAGTTCCTCAAACTTTGAGAAGAAAGGCTCTTCTCTTGTGAAAGGATTTCCTGAGGTATCTATTGTTGTGTGTATGCCTTCTTTTTTCGCAAGCTTAAAGAATTCGATAAGAAAATCTATCTGAAGAAGAGGTTCACCGCCGCTTACTGTTATACCGCCGTCTTTTCCCCAGTATGCCTTATATTTCTTAACCTTGTTGAAAAGATCTTCAGCTGTCCATTCCTCCGCACCCTGTGATGCCCATGAATCCGGATTGTGGCAGTATTTACAGCGCATGTCGCATCCCTTAAGAAATACTACAAAACGTACACCAGGCCCGTCTGCAGCGCCAAAACTCTCAAGCGAATGTATTTTTCCTGTTATGCTCATTTATTTTTCACTCCTGTTATTTTTAAAAAAGACCCGTACAAATTTATCATCTGCACGGGTCAGTATATTTATACGTGATACAACCGATATAATTTAGCTGAGTAAATTATAAAGACTTGTGGCAAGTTCTCTTGATAACGTCGAGCTGCTGTTCACGTGTAAGATCGATGAACTTAACTGCGTAACCGGATACACGGATTGTGAAGTTAGCGTATTCTTCCTTCTCCGGATGTTCCATAGCATCGATGAGCTTTTCTGTACCAAATACGTTTACGTTGAGGTGGTGAGCACCCTGTACAAAGTAACCGTCGAGAGTATTTACGAGGTTATTAACTCTTTCTTCAGTGTTGTTTCCAAGAGCATCAGGGTTGATTGTCTGAGTATTTGAGATACCGTCAAGAGCCCATTCGTAAGGAATCTTAGCAACTGAGTTAAGTGATGAGAGAAGACCTGTCTGTTCTGCACCGTAGCTTGGTGAAGCACCCGGAGCAAATGGTTCGCCTGCCTTACGTCCGTCAGGAAGTGAACCTGTAGCCTTACCGTAAACAACGTTTGATGTAATTGTAAGGATAGATGTTGTAGGTTCAGAATTACGGTATGTGTGTCTCTTCTTGATCTTGTCGAGGAATGTCTTGAGGAGCCATACGCCGATCTCGTCTGCTCTGCTGTCGTCGTTACCATACTTAGGGAAATCTCCTTCAACTTCGTAGTCAAGTGCGATATTCTTAGCCACGTCAACTACATTACCCTTCTTGTCCTTAACTTCAACATCACCACGGATAACCTTAACCTTAGCATACTTAATTGCTGAAAGTGAGTCGATTACGTGTGAGAAGCCTGCAATACCTGTAGCAAATGTACGTCTTACATCTGTATCGATAAGAGCCATCTCTGCAGCTTCATAGTAGTACTTGTCGTGCATGTAGTGAATGAGGTTTAGTGTATTTACATAGATACCAGCAAGCCATTCAAGCATTACATCATACTTCTTCATTACTTCATCATAATCAAGGTATTCTGATGTGATTGGCTGATATGCAGGAGCAATCTGCTTACCAAGCTTTTCGTCAATACCACCGTTGATAGCGTAAAGAAGAGCCTTTGCAAGGTTTGCACGTGCACCAAAGAACTGGATTTCCTTACCTGTCTGTGTTGCAGATACGCAGCAGCAGATGCTGTAGTCATCGCCCCATACAGGCTTCATAACATCGTCGTTTTCGTACTGGATTGAGCTTGTTTCAATTGAGATATATGAAGCGTACTTCTTGAATGTTTCAGGAAGTGCAGGTGAGTAGAGAACTGTAAGGTTTGGTTCCGGTGAAGGTCCCATGTTTTCAAGTGTATGGAGGAAACGGAAGTCGTTCTTTGTTACCATGTGACGACCATCCATACCGATACCGGCAACTTCGAGTGTAGCCCATACCGGGTCACCTGAGAAGAGTTCATTGTATGATGGAATTCTTGCGAACTTAACCATTCTGAACTTCATAACCATGTGGTCGATAAGTTCCTGAGCTTCTGATTCTGTAAGTGTACCAGCTTCGAGATCTCTCTGAATGTAGATATCGAGGAATGTTGATACACGACCAACAGACATAGCTGCACCGTTCTGAGTCTTGATAGCTGCGAGGTAGCCGAAGTAGAGCCACTGAACAGCTTCCTTAGCGTTCTGAGCAGGCTGTGAAATATCATAACCGTAAATCTTAGCCATATCCTTCATACCCTGAAGAGCTCTGATCTGGTCTGTAAGTTCTTCTCTCTGACGGATAATATCATCAGTCATTGTACCGTCGCCGCAGTTTGCCTTGTCTGCTTCCTTTTCCTTGATAAGGAAATCAATACCGTAAAGAGCAACTCTTCTGTAGTCACCAACGATACGTCCACGGCCGTATGTATCAGGAAGACCTGTTACGATATGGCTGTTTCTTGCAGCTCTGATTTCAGGTGTGTATGCATCGAATACACCCTGATTGTGTGTCTTGTGATATTCATTGAAAATCTGGTCATACTTTTCATTTACCTTGTATCCGTAGCTTTCAGCAGCCTGCTGAGCCATCTTGATACCACCGTAAGGCATGAACGCTCTCTTAAGAGGCTTGTCTGTCTGAAGACCTACAATCTTTTCAAGATCCTTGAGAGATTCATCTATATATCCAGGGCCATAAGCTGTAAGGCTTGTTACAATCTCTGTTTCGCAGTCGAGTACTCCGCCCTTTGCTCTCTGTTCCTTCTGAAGTTCCTGAAGTCTGCCCCAGAGCTTGTCAGTAGCTTCTGTAGGTCCTGCAAGGAATGATTCATCGCCGTCATAAGGTGTATAGTTTTTCTGGATAAAGTCACGAACATTTATTTCCTGCTTCCACTTTGTGCCTTTGAAACCATTCCACTGTGTAAATTCAACCATGTGAATAAACCTCCTATAATATTTTCTCTATACATTTTACCACTATCACCGTTTATAGTCAATCGGAATGTTGCACAGATTTAAACATTGATGTTTCCGTTTTAATGTACAGTTTGTCGATTTATATTTTTCCATAGTTTTATTTGTAGTAACTTTTGTAAGATAAAGTGCTAATGCAGTAAAAAAGATGTGCACAGAAACAGTCCGTACACATCTTTAATTTTACTATTTGTAATTTCCTGAATGGACATTGATACGGTTAAGAGCACGCTTGAGTTTTAGTTCAGCATAGCGCAGTTCCTTGTCACTTTCAAGGTTCTTTAACTTTTCTCTCGCTTCCTCAGCTGATCTGTTCGCCCATTCGATGTCTATTTCGTCAGCCCACTCAACTGCTTCAGCAATTATAGTGGTCTTATCTGCTGATACTTTGATTACGCCGCTTGACAATGCAGCAATCCGGTACTTACCGTCTTTCATTATCTTAACCGGTCCGGAAGGAAGAGCACCTGCAAAGTTTTCATGTCTTGCAAGTATTCCCATCTCGCCTTCGGTTGTTCTGACAATAAGTCTCTCTGCCTCATCATCATAAAATATTCTGTCAGGCGTAATTATCTGTAACCTGAATGAAGCCATTATTCATCACCCTTTGCGGATTTTGCCTTTTCAACTGCTTCGTCAATTGTACCTACGAAAAGGAATGCTGATTCAGGAAGATCATCATGGAGACCTTCAATTATTTCCTTAAATCCTCTGATAGTTTCTCTGATAGGAACATACTTGCCCTTCATACCAGTAAACTGTTCAGCAACTGAGAACGGCTGAGAGAGGAAACGCTGAATCTTTCTTGCTCTGTTTACTGTGAGCTTATCTTCATCAGAAAGTTCATCCATACCCATGATTGCGATGATATCCTGGAGTTCACGGTATCTCTGAAGTATACTCTGTACTGCTCTCGCTACTTCGTAGTGTTCTTCTCCGACTATCTCCGGTGTAAGAATTCTTGATGTACTTTCAAGAGGGTCAACGGCCGGATAAATACCCAGCGATGAAATCTGTCTTGAAAGTACTGTTGTTGCATCAAGATGTGCAAATGTTGTTGCCGGAGCCGGGTCTGTAAGGTCATCGGCCGGTACATATACCGCCTGAACTGATGTGATTGATCCCTTGTTTGTGGATGTGATTCTCTCCTGAAGGGCACCCATCTCTGTGGCAAGTGTAGGCTGATATCCAACGGCTGAAGGCATACGGCCGAGAAGTGCTGAAACTTCTGAACCTGCCTGTGTAAATCTGAAGATATTGTCAATAAAGAGAAGAACGTCCTGACCTTCAACATCTCTGAAGTATTCAGCCATAGTAAGTCCTGAAAGACCTACTCTCATTCTTGCTCCAGGCGGCTCATTCATCTGACCGTAAACAAGAACTGTCTTGTCTATAACGCCGCTTTCGGTCATTTCGTTGTAAAGGTCATTACCCTCACGGGTTCTTTCTCCAACACCTGTGAATACTGAGATACCGCCGTGCTGGTTTGCTACGTTATTGATAAGTTCCTGAATAAGAACTGTCTTTCCAACACCGGCACCGCCGAAAAGCCCGATCTTACCGCCCTTGAGATAAGGTGCAATAAGGTCGATAACCTTGATACCTGTTTCGAGAACCTCAGAAGAAGCTGTCTGATCTTCATATGAAGGAGCTTCACGGTGAATAGGCCATCTTTCCTTTGTCTCCGGTGAAGGCTTTTCATCAACAGGTTCCCCGAGAAGGTTAAAGATTCGTCCGAGTGTTTCACGACCTACAGGAACTTTAATAGGCTCGCCTGTATCAACTGCGTCCATTCCTCTTACAAGACCGTCAGTTGTACTCATGGCGATACATCTTACGACATCATCGCCGATATGCTGAGCAACTTCAACGGTAAGCTTTGTACCGTTGTTATCGATCTCTATAGCATTCAGAAGTCTTGGAAGACTGTTCTTCGGAAAACTGATATCTACTACAGCACCGATTATCTGAACTATTTTTCCTATATTCTGCATAGTTATAGTCTTTCCTTTCAAAAGATTATGCAATGTATTATTCCTGTGAGTTTGCACCGCTTACAATCTCAGTGATTTCCTGAGTAATGGCAGCCTGACGTGCTCTGTTGTAGAGAAGTGAAAGATCATTTATCATCTCATCGGCATTGTCAGAAGCATTTTCCATTGCAGTTCTTCGTGCTGCCTGTTCCGACGCAAATGAATTTGAAACCGATCCGTAAAGTACACCTGCGATATACTGCGGCATAATTATGTCAAACAGTTTTTCAGGTGAAGGTTCATATGATGTCCGAATGTTTTTCTTCTTTTCCTCTGCAGGTTTTTCAAGCGGAATAATACTTTTGGTTTTCGCCTCCTGAAGAAGAGGTGAAACGTAATCTGTGTATATGAGTTCCACCCTGTCGGTATTTCCGTTTCTGAAAGCAGCCATAACCTTGTCTGCAATCTCCTTGGCTGAACTCATACGTATGTTTTCTGCTATGTTTTCATAGCTGGCAACCACTCTGTATCCTCTTTTGGTAAAGTATTCAACAGCTTTTTTGCCGATTGGGATAATTACTGCATCGCAGTTCTTCTGAACTTCCTTTATTCTTGACTCGGCAAGTCTGATAACATTTGCATTGTAGCCGCCTGCAAGACCTCTGTCTCCGGCAATTACAATGAACATAACTGTTTTTACTTCCCTGCCGGAATAGTAAATTGATTCAAAAGTAGAGTTCTCTGCAGTTATTTCCCACATTGTATCGTATAATGCATCAAAGAAAAGCTTGGCACTGTCGGCCTTCTCCCTTGCCTTGCGGAATTTTGATGAGGCAACAAGCTCCATCGCTTTAGTTATCTGCATAGTGCTTTTTACACTCTTGATTCTTCGCTTTATATCTTTCATATTAGCCGAAGCCATTTATCTGTCACCTCCGATAAAGGACAGCTGATTACTTTTTATCAGCCATGTATTTCTCAGTAAATGTTTTGAGAACATCTTTGAGTGCTTCTTCATTTTCCTTTGTTAGCTCTTTGGTTTCAGATATTGAGCTTATGATATCAGGGTGTGACTCATCCACAAATCTGAACAGCTCTGTTTCAAAGTCTGATATAAGCTCAATCGGAATATCCTTAAGATAATCATTTACAACGGCGTATATAATTATAACCTGATTTTCCACAGTAACAGGAGAGTTTCTTCCCTGCTTGAGAACTTCAACTATACGTTCACCCTTGTCAAGTCTTTCCTTTGTATCCTGATCGAGATCAGAACCGAACTGTGAGAAGGACTGAAGTTCCTTGAACTGTGAGTAGAGAAGCTTAAGAGATGAGGAAACTTTCTTCATTGCCTTAATCTGTGCCGCACTTCCAACTCGTGAAACTGAGATACCAGGGTTTACGGCAGGTCTTACACCTGAGTTAAAGAGGTCAGTTTCAAGGAATATCTGTCCGTCAGTAATGGAAATAACGTTTGTAGGGATATACGCAGAAACGTCACCGGCCTGTGTTTCAATAATCGGGAGAGCTGTGATGGAACCTCCGCCGTAGTTTTCGTTAAGGCTGCATGCACGTTCAAGAAGTCTTGAATGCAGATAGAAAACGTCACCAGGATACGCTTCACGTCCAGGTGGTCTCTTAAGCAGGAGTGAAAGTGCACGGTATGCAACGGCATGCTTTGAAAGGTCGTCGTATACGCAGAGTACATCTTTTCCCTTGTTCATGAAATACTCACCCATGGTTACGCCTGAGTACGGAGCAATATACTGAAGAGGAGCAAGTTCCGAAGCGGAAGCTGCAACAACGATAGTATAGTCCATAGCACCTGCCTTTGTAAGTGTTTCAACGACATTTGCCACTGTAGATCTCTTCTGACCTATAGCAACATATATACAGATAACGTCCTTGCCCTTCTGGTTGATAATAGTGTCAAGGGCAATAGTTGTTTTACCGGTCTGTCTGTCACCGATAATAAGCTCACGCTGTCCTCTTCCTATAGGTATCATTGAGTCGATAGCCTTGATACCTGTCTGAAGCGGCTTGTGAACTGATTTTCTTGTGATGATACCTGGAGCAATACGTTCGATAGGAGCTGTTTCCTTTGTAAGGAGGGCACCCTTACCGTCGATAGGCTGTCCAAGTGCATTTACTACTCTTCCGAGAAGTTCATCACCTACAGGTACAGATACAATCTTACCTGTTCTTTTTACTGTGGAGCCTTCTTTGATTCCCGCGTCTGAACCAAGCATAACCGCACCAACGAAATCTCTTTCGAGGTTAAGCGCCATGCCGTATACATCGCCTTCAAATTCAAGAAGCTCATTGGACATGCAGTTGTCAAGTCCATGAATATTCGCAATACCGTCACCAACAGTAACTACAGTACCTACATCGCTGAGTTCAAGCTTGTTCTTGTAGTTTTTTACCTGTTCCTTGATGATACCGGTTATTTCATCCGGGCGTAAATTCAATCAGTACACCTTCTTCTTAATTATTTTAGCTTAATTCCGCGTCTGTCATCGCTGTCCTGAGACTTTCGAGTCCGGCGCGTACACTGTTATCGATTCTCTTGTTGTTGTATTCAACTATTATTCCGTCAATTATTGAAGCGTCAGTTTTTTCTTTCAGAACAACGGTCTTGTTAAGCTTTGTCTCAAGCTTTGCAATAAGTTTTGTTCTGAGCTCTTCAGTAAGCGGAACGCTTGTGATAACCGATACATCAGCGATATTTTTGTATTCGTTGTATTTTTTATTGAAAACTTCGGTTATTTCTTCAAAATAACCGGCTCTGCCCTTGTCGCAAAGGAGACAGAGGAAGTCATATACCATACTGCTGTCGGTAAATATTTTTCCGACAACGTCCTTTTTTTCTTCGCTTGTAAGCAGAGGAGCCGAAAGAAGCTCATTAAGCTCCGGATTATTCCTGAATACACCGGCAAATTCGTTCAGGTCACTGTGGATCCTGTCCTCTGAGCCGCCTTCAAGAAACAATTCGAACAGCGCATCTGCATAAAGCTTGGCTACTTCTGCTGCCATGCGTCATCACCCACATTTTCAATAAAATCATTGATCAATGCTTCATGATCCTTCTGACTGATTTCCTTCTGGATAATCTTTTCAGCCATCATCATAGCAATACTTGAAATCTCATTCTTCATTTCGCTCATAGCACGCTGCTTTTCATGTGCAATTTCTTCATTTGCACGGGAAATAATGCTGCCTGCTTCTGTTTTGGCATTTGTGATTATCTCATCTGAACGTACCTGAGCTTTTTTGGTTGCGTTCTTAACTATCTCAGCAGATTCATCCTTTGCTGATGAAAGGAGCTCGTTGTAGTTTGTTTCGAGTTCCTTTGCATGTGCCATGCTTTTGTCAGCTTCTTCATATGTTTTCCTGACATCAGCCTGACGCTCCTCGATTATCTTGTTTACTCTGCCAAAAAGGAAATGCTTTATTACCAGAAAGAGAATGAAGGTGTTAATAAGCACAAGTATGATCGTACCGTAGTCAATAGACAGAAATGACAAAAATCCGTTTTCAGACATATTGTCAACACCCTTTCAGTTTTATTTAGTATTAAAGTTTTCCTAAGAACGGATTTGCAAAGAGAAGAATGAGGGCAATTACGAGACCGTAAATACCTGTTGATTCGGCAACAGCACATCCGATGAACATTGTTCTTGTTACTGCACCTGATGATTCAGGCTGACGACCGATTGCTTCACAGGCCTTACCTACTGCAAAACCTTCACCTATACCAGGACCTATACCTGCAATTGCTGCGAGACCTGCACCGATTGCTGAAGCTGCTAATACGATTGCTTTTTCCATAATAAACTCCGTTTCTCCGCATATGAAATTTTTTTTTATTTTCTGAAAATAGTATGATGTATTATAATTCTGCGGTTTATATAATACACCTCAGTACTGTCAGTGCTGTTCTTCCTCAGGGTATGCTGCACCTACATTTGCCATAGTAAGCATTGTGAATATAAACGCCTGCATGAAACCTGTGAAAAGATCGAAGTAAACTGACAGGACGGCCGGTATACCGATAGTAAATACCGGGAACACACTCAGACCAACAGCATGTGAAAGTCCGGTCAGAGCGAAGTACAAAAGCTGGGTAATAACGATACCGCTGGCTACATTACCAAAATGACGGATACTCATTGAAACCGGTGTAGCAAGCTCACTTATGATATTAATCGGTGTGAGAAGTGCTATAGGTTTTGAGAAACCAATAAAATATCCGAGGATACCGTCGTTTTTAATCTTGGCATACTGAATCATAAAGAATGTAATGAGTGCCCATGCAAGTGTTGTGCTGAAGTCACCTGTTACCGGTCTTAAGCCAAGCACACTGATGAGACTTCCGAAGATTGAAAACGAGAATATAGTAGCCATATATGGTGCGTAGACAAGATTTTTTGAACCCATAGAGTCTCTTACCATACCGTTTACGGTCTCAACTATCCATTCGGCAACAACCTGCTTTTTACTTGGATTGTCCTTGGACATATTGTGTGTCATAAACAGGACAAGGCCGATTATAACTGCCATGACAACCCAGCTGAGTATTACCGTTTCAGTAACGTTAAGGCCGAAAACTGTAAACGCGACCTTAGGACCATTAACTACTACTTCTTCTGAACCCAATTTAAAACCCAATACCTATCCCTCCTTTTTACTGAATATAGCTTTGGCAGGATAAATTACCTTCGGATAAAACAAAGGTATCGCTGTACATATTATGTTAACAAAAGACAGTTTTAATGCAGCGTAGAGACCAGCACCCAGAAACAAAAATCTGAACAGATAATGAGCAATCATTTTTGCCGTTCCGTTTTTTCCTCTCCTTGCGCCCTTTGATATACTCTGAACACTGAGAGAAAGCAGAAACAAATCTGCAGCAAGTAAAACTGTTCCCAGAACCGCACCGGTCAGTGCCTGTACAAATGAAACAAACAGTGATGCCGCCGCCACAAGGACAATATCCATAAACAGCGAGCAGACAACAATAAATTTTATTTCCTTTAATAGATCTTTATTTACCAATATATGTTATATCCTCCTTAAAAGCTTATGATTATTATAGCATAATAGATAAAAAAATTAAAGGGTAAAATGAAGATTTTTTTAAAAATATCTTTTTTTATAGTAAACGAAAAACATATTCTGAAGTGAATCTTTTATTTATTTTATCCATAAATTGCTGTTTATATTTCAAAACTGAATAAAATTATTTTACACTCACTATAAAAACAACAGGCTGAATTTCAGTTAATCAGCCTGTGTTTCATTATACACAAATCAAGTATATTTATTACGTCGTCCTGATTTAAATCTCCTGCTTTCCGGTCTGTCAGACTGCAGGAACACAAAAACCATTTTTGCATCATCACTGCGTCGGCAGAATCAAATTTTCCGTCTGAATTGACATCACCGGCAATTACATCATCAGAAACAGCATATCCATAGATTCCAAATTCATTTAAGTCTCCGCCGCCCTTGACAATTTTAAGCCTGTCCGTCGGGGCAGATTCGGAGATAATATCAATATTCCGGCTCATATAGCTGCCCATATCACTCGACCACAGAAGAACATCTGTATTTGCATCATAAACAGAGAAGTTTCCTGTTCCATATGTGTCATAAATTCCAAATCCGGTAATGCGGTATACTCCTCCCAGATCAACATAGCAGGTAATACCAGACTTACTGACATTTGTAACCGGATCAGCAAGTGCAGATGTGTTGCTGTAAGTAAATTCCGGCATTGTTTCCGGTTCGTCAAACATACGGTAAAACTGACCGAGCACCGCATCAGACGGAGCAGCTGAAAAATCACATATCTCTGTTTCACAGTCATCTGACAGGCATATTGCAGCCGGATGAATATAATAACCTTTGCCGTTGATAATTGTTTTTTCGGAATCAGAATATGTAATGTAAACAGGAGTTTCCGTTACGTCAATACTGACTTTACCGTCAGTGATTTTCAGACTTTCTGTTGTTCCTTCGGCATATTGGGATGGTTGTGTCATATACACATAATCAGCATTCTCCGCGGACAATGAAAAATTCCTTATCACTTTATCCTCATTTGTCGGCGACCAGATACAATCAGTAAATTCACCTGTTATGCGGTCTTTAAAACGATAAACAGAAATCCCGTTATCAGATAAATCTGCATGGAAATCTGCATTTTTCAAAACTGATGTCATACAGGAAATATAATACCATGCAGTTTTCTTGTCCCATCTGCCCTTTTGAGTTACAAGACCGGAATCAGCGTAAGCACCGCCTGCCTCGTCACGAAGCTGAAATTTTGTGATTCTGTCTGCACCGTTTTTCAGGGCAATCAGATTTGTTCGTACTACCCGCTGTGCATATCTGAGCTGGTATTTTTCATTGTCATGATTATCCACACCTTCAGTCACACAATCGTTCACAGGCACTTCATACTCAGAGATCCACAGTTCTGTTCCGGGAGCATTTTCATTTATCCATTTCTGAAGAAGCTGAATTTTTGATGCAAAACTGCTGCTTTCCGGATTGCAGTCATCAGGGCTGATATGAACGTTAATTATATCCACAGCAAATTTTCCGTCGGAACGGTTGTAGTCAAACCACAGTTTCATTTCCGTCAGATAATCAAGCATAGTTGAGTTTCCCACAAGGCCTCCCATGGCAAGTCTGAAATTTTTATCTGCATTTTTTACACCTGCATCCGGAATCGTTCCCTCATGACCGTCGTAATCTGCCGAACACATTGCTGCAAGCTCATAAGGACTGTAATAATTTGCTTTTCCGCTCCAGTTTTTATTCGGTTCATTACAGTTTTCCAATGCTGTAAGCAGTCCCATTCCGGCAACGGCTTCCTTTGAACCGGCAGGATTTAATGTATCAGTATCAACATCCGGATTACCGCCGTATCTTGCCGCAACCTGATACATTGCCTGTGCATGCAGTGTATAGCTTGCCGGATCAAGAGTATCGGCACCTTTGGGAACAGCTATTTCAGGGTAATCAGAACTTCCGTAAATATAACTGCTTCCTCCCTGCAGACAGGGAATAATACTGATGTTCTGAGCTTTCATGGAAGCATAATAGCTGTCCATATCTCCCCATGTGCCCTGCGTAAATCTGATTTTACCGTCAGAATCTATAAGCCAGTTCAGGTTATGATATTCACGGACATTACCTGCTGCAAAAATGGAAGTCAAAGGGTCATCAATAAAGGCATTGAAACCAACTCTGCCTCCGGCAGTAAGGTTTGTTTTCGGAACATCTGAAATTCTGGCGGCTGTTTTCCTGCGCTGTTCTTCTGATAATTCCGATACCTTGTATCCGTAAATCGCCAGTTCGCTTATACCGCTGTCTCCGCAGCCCGTAGAAAAACGAAGGTATCTGGTCGGTGAGGTACCGGATATTTTTTCTGACTGCCATGACATATAGGAATCTGTTGAAAAGGACAGAATTTCATTCCAGCTGAATGGTTCTCCGCTTTCAACTTTCCACTGGTTTACCCCGTTTGTATCAAGATAGCAGATACCGGTTATTACATAATTTGCTTTCAGATCAATATAAAAGGAATCCTCGCCGTATTCCGCCTGCTGATTTGGTTTCCAGTTCGTACTTTTATTTGTTGCGTCAAATATTTCCCTGCCTACCTCAGTATTTTCAGGAGACTTCGGCACCTTGTCCTGCTGGTCAAAAAGTACGGAAGCATCATTCAGATGTGAGGAACCAAGATGAACAAGATTTTCGTCCATAATGGTGAATTCTGATACATCAAGAAGCGCAGACTGAAATGTTTCCGAAAAAGTCTGCACGCTGAAAAGTGGTATGCATAGTGTAATTGCCGTAACTGCGGCAGCTGTTTTTTTAAATATCATATTAACCCCTCTCAAACCTCAATCATAATTAATCCTGCACTCATTCTCCCCTGCTCTTCATGTTTCAACTGATTCCCGCAGGCAGAACATTTCCTTTGCAGTCCTTCAGGCTCTGTTTTCTGAAATTTTTTTCGGATTAGCATGCTCGTTCATTTTTTATTTCGTTCAGGTATCTATTTTACAATTTTTTCAATCTGACATTCATGCTTTTTGTTTTCCCTGTCATAATTAATCCCAACAAGCAGTATTTCTCCGCTGAATGCCTTGAGTTTATCAGTATAATTCCTGTCTTTTATCTGACTAATCGCACCTTCGGCAGATTTATTATACTTTAGCTCAGCAACTATAGCAGGTACATTAGCACCCTTGCGTGGTATGAACGCCAGATCAGCGAAACCTTCTCCGGAAGGAAACTCTCTGATTATTTCATACTGTTTCCTTGCTGAATAATATGCAAGTGCAAGCGTTACAGACAGCGACAGTTCATTGTTGTATGCTATTATCGAAGAATTCTGACGATGAACTTCTTCGATTATTTCAGCCACTTTCTTTTCATCGCAGTTTAACGTAGCAGTCAGAAGGTCATCTGACTTGCGAATTGAATTCATAACTTCTTCCCAGCCACCGTCTTCAATACAGTTTATAAATTCCTGTCCAACTTCCTTATTTGGTATCCACGCTTCACCGGTTGAATTGTCGTAAGTAAGATACCCGAGATGAATCAGCAGAGTAATTACATCATCAGCTGAGCTGAATGTTGTCATGTCATTCTGAAATTTTTCTGTATTCACCCTGACTTTTTCACCGGATATCATTTTTATAACAGAATCACGCAATCCATCCATATCAAGCTGTATAAATACTTTCAGGGCTTCAAACGTCTCGGTTTTGGTCCAGTAACTATCAAATGATTTTTCAGTTACAGCCTGAACAACTGAATTTGGATTATAAATCTCGTAATTATCGACCTTATATCCATCGTACCATCGTTTCAGCTCTTCAAACATATCAGTATCTTCACCGCAAAGCATTTTAACTTCCTTGTCAGTAAATCCTGTATATTCAGCAAAACGCTTCTGACTCGTCATAGTGTACTCATGATACATATTAAGAGCTGAATGTTTACCGTATTTTTTTACAGGAAAGATACCGGTAGCATAGTTAAGAGCAACATACGCTTTATCTTTCAGCAGGTCACGAAGAAAATCAAGATACACTTTATGAGCATCGTTATTGTCAGGGAAAATTCTGAAAATACAATCCCATTCATCGATTATAAAAACAAAAGGGATTCCTGTTTCCATATAAACTGTTGCCAGTGCCTTACCGAGAGTCAGTCTTGGCGGCATTTCTATATTCGGATATTCTTTTTTTAGTTCGAATAACAAATCTTCCGTTATATATTCATCTGTTTTCATCGGATCAGACTTTTCACTGACAAAATTACTGATATCCAGACGAATGACATCGTATTTATTAAGGTGTGTTTCAAAATCAGGAGTCTTCGAAACCGCAAGATTCTCAAATAAATTTCTCGAATCACATTTTCTGTCATAATATGCAGCAAGCATATTGGCCGCCATTGATTTTCCGAATCGTCTCGGTCTGCTTATGCATATATGCTTGCCTGTAGTTCGAAGACTTTTGTTGGTTAAATCTATAAGCATGGATTTATCAACATAAATATCAGAATTTATCGCTTCAGAAAACAAATCATTTCCAGGATTAAGATAAATACCCATTACTGCACCACCGTTCTGTAAAGTTAATACTTAAGTAGATTATACCACAAATATTTTTTTATTTCAATTTCATTTTGTAACTGTTTTTCTGTTATGCCGGAAGAAGAACATCAGCAACAAACCAGCCGTCTTTTTCATAAAACTCTATTGCTCCGTTGCTGCTTTTTACAGTGTCAATAATGCTGCCTGTCCCAATTCCATGATATTTTTTATCCTCCTTTGAAGTTTCAGGAAGCCTGCCGTTTACTAAAACCTGTTTGCTTATTCTGTTCTGAATAATAATATTCAGATACGAACCGAACATGTCTACCGATAACCTTATTTCCTTTGTTTCTTCTTTCATTTCAGCTTCAATGGCATTATCAATCAGATTTCCGAATACTATGCTGAATGATACATCATCAAAGTCTGACAAATCAGTCTGAATATAGCATTTCAGGTCAATGTTGTTTGTTCTGCAGACTATTCTCTTAAGATCAATCATGGCATTAAGGACAGGACTGTTTGTATCTGTATATCTGGGATTATTCACACCGCTTACTCCGATTTTCTCAATATAGGAAAGAGCTTTTTGAACATCGTTTTCCTTTAAATATTCGGATATTGTAATCAGATGGTTATTAAGATCATGCTGAAGAGATCTTACGGAATTACTCCACTGCAGTGATTCCTGAAGTTTAATCTGATTATCCTTTAACTGTGTTTCAAGAATCAGCTGGTGCAGTATACTCTGATTTCTCGATGAAAACATAAAAATGATATAAAACAGTAAAATGCTGATTACCACCAGGCAGATCATTATTATGCTTGCATATTGAACGGATATCAGATTCTCAAGAATCATTTTTTCAATTACTGTTCCGGCAACTATAGTAATAACAAGCAATACGATCATTACAACCGCCTGAACAATATGAAGTCTGAATTTTTGTTTTTTTGTAATTGCTGTAACTATATAAAGCAGGCTGATAAAAAAGATTTTTGATATTACAAGCAGAAATATTCTTGCCGGATTTCTCATCAGGAGAGTTTCTGAGTAGTGCTGTTTCATAATAACTGATGAAATGACGAGTATAACCATATTTACAATGAATATTCCGGCAAGTTCAAGCAGCACAGTCAGTAATTGTTCGCGCCAGTTTCCGTTAAGTGCTGTTTTGCAGAAAAGAAACAGAATCACAAGGTATGAAACAGTATATACGCCTTCAAGTATTGAGAAATAGTTACTTACTGAAGTGTTGACAAAAAACAGAGCCATAAACAGTATTGTTACAGTTATGTTTCGCAATTTATTCCCGCTTTTATAAAGGAATGTTATTGCCGGATACAGCACGAGAATAATACTGTCAATTGCTGTAGCAACTGTTTCTGATACAGTATAGATCATATGAGCACCTTCTTTGAGTACTGTATGTAAGCCTGCAGTACACTCTGAACTCTTCTCCGGCTGATACCAAGAATCTGACCGTCCGGAAAATGAGCGTTATCTTCTATGATTTTTATATTAGCAAGATTAGCAAGAATCCCCGTATCTATCATTACAAAATCTTTGAAGTCAGGATTATCACTGTAATTTGAAATTTTATCCCGAACAGAAATAACCGAGCCGTTAATCAGAAAGATTTCAAGATAATGCCTGTCTGTTTTAATATAAAGAATATCATTTATTTTTGTAGTATATTTTTTACCTCCAAGTGATTTACGCTCAGTAAATGAGATATATGATTTCATTGCACTGATTTCTGAAATAACAGTTTCTATCGCAAATTTCATTTCAGATTCAAGATGCTGTTTTCTTACAAATCCAACAGGTTTATATCTGAAAGCATTTGTTATCAGGTCATCTCTTGCGGTTACATAAACAATCGGTATATTATCATGATTTTCATGTAAAATATCAGTTAGTTTAAATCCCGTAATCTCAGGCATATCTATATCAAGAAATAACGCATCATACTTGTGAAGTGCATATTTTTTCAGAAATGACTGAGCAGACGAAAAACAATCAACTTCTGCTTTGTGTTTTGCTGTATATTTTAATATCAGATCACTCAGAATTTTCAGTGTAACTTCCATATCATCCACAATTGCAAAACGCATATTTTTTCCTCCTCCCGAATATTTCATTATAACACACAGAGAACCCGTATTTCAATACTTTTGAAAAAATAATACCATCTGTGCCAAAAATCAACCGATTGTGC
>JAUNJJ010000037.1 GCA_030533325.1 Oscillospiraceae bacterium | reverse complement strand
ATCAAGAACATCGGAAGCCTGTTCTGTCCACTCAATGAGTGTATTAACGGCCGTTCTGGTTATCTCGGTATCTTCCTTAATAGATGATATTTCATCTTTTACAGAAGCAAGATCACTTTCAACATTTGTTAAACGCTGATTGATGTTTCTAAGTTCTGATTCAATACCAGAAAATCTGGTATTAATATCAGACTGCATCTGAGTAAGGATTTCAAGAATCTTTTCGTCCATTGGTATCACCTCACTCTAAATTATATGCGGTTTATAATCAGTTGTCAAGTTTTTTATTTTAGTATCCGGAACAGTTTCAGAAAATGATTTTATACAAAGCATTTCCAAAGCTGTTGCGTTCAGTATAATTAACAAGTATTAATACATCTTTGCGTTCATATGTTAATGGATTATATGGCATTTTTTCTATGTGAGTATTTTTCAGAAGTTCGCTGCTGGTAAGATTGTTTAAACTATTGAAATAGTTATCAAATATTTTTTTGCGTATTGTCATTTCATAGATTTCATCTTTTGTAAGTATATTTAGTATTGATTCCGTCCAGATTGGTGTTCCTTTGGGCTTTTCGTGAATAATATAATCGAATTTTGTAATCCATTTAAATAAATCAGTATCCGTATTTTCAAAATCAGAAACTGCGTCAATCAGATAACTGTAAGTGTCATTTTTGTTATGAGAAATATTTTCTGTAAAAACGCTGCTTCGTCTTAATGCAAGTTTTTTATAAGTGTCATATAAATTTTTACTGTGCTTAATCAGATATCTTATCGAATGAATGAAACGACCGCTGTTATAGTAGATTTCTACCATTTCTTCAATATGTTTTAATTCAAGAATTTCTGAAAATGACAGACAGTTTGTCTGATAAACTTCATACGGAGGATATGGAAAATACTGTATATCATGCTTGCTGCAAAGTTTCTCCATTCCACTTCCGTGCAGAACTTTCAGAAAACCAAGCTGCAGCTGATGAGGATAAAGAGAATGTACATCATTAAATGACTTTTTAAAACTATCCAGATTTTCATATGGAAGGCCGGCAATAAGATCAAGATGAATATGGATATTTCCGGATTTTTTCAGTGTGTCTGTTACGAATCTGATTTTGTCAAATGCTCCGTTTCTGGATATTTCATTCAGTGTTGCTTCATTTGTAGACTGAACTCCGATTTCCAGCTGGAAAAGTCCTTTCCTTGCGGTTTTTAGCAAATCAAGAAATTCATCTTTTATAATTTCAGCTGCAACTTCAAAATGGAAGTTTGTTATTCCGTTATCATTTTCTAAAATAAACTTTATTATCTGAACTGCAAAATCATTTTTTGCATTAAAGGTTCGGTCAACAAATTTTACCTGTCTTACCTTGTGGTTAATAAATTTAAGAAGCTCCTTTTTAACTATCTCAATTGATTTGAATCTGACACCGTTTTCTATTGACGAAAGACAGTACTGACATCTGAAAGGACAGCCGCGGGACGCTTCATAATAACATATTTTATTATCTGCTTCAGATAAATCTTCATACGGAAAAGGGAGTTCATCCATGTTCATTGGACTGGCAGGAGAATTTACTACCACTTCCCCGTTTTCATTCCGGAATGAAATGCCATTTATTTCTTTGAAGTCGGTTTTATCGTTAAGCCTTTTGTACAGCAATGCCGATGTTTTTTCACCTTCACCTGAAATAATAATGTAACACTGTGGATTACACTCTAAAACCTGTGATGGATTATACGAAACTTCAGGTCCTCCAAAAATAATCTTTATATCAGGATTGATTAGATGCATCATTGTGCTGATTTTTCTGATTAAGTCAATATTCCAGATATAACATGAGAATGCCAGAACATCGGGGTTTCTGGTATACAAATCCTGAACTATATCTTCGGCATGATTATTTATAGTATATTCGCATACAGAAATATCGCATTCTGTATGTTTTTCACAGTATTGCTTTATCATACGAACAGCTATGTTGGTGTGTATAAATTTTGCATTTACAGCGCATAGTAAAATTTTCATAACATAAATAGTCCCTTTAGATAGATGATAATAAAAAATGCAGAGTTTTAACCCTGCATTTTTTATTATTGTTTTTACTGAAAATTAAAGCATGTGAGCTCTGAGTTCATCAAGTGTCTGCTTACAGAGATATGCAGGTGCAACATCAAATATGGTTCTGCATCCACTTATTCCTTCTGCATTAAGCTTATATGCAGCTCTTGCAAAAGCAACCAGAACACTTGAAGTGAATTCAGGATTTGAATCGAGCTTGAGGCTGAATTCCATAACATGATTTGTTGCGTTGTCCTTGCCTGTTGAACCGGTACGGATAACAAATCCTCCGTGAGGAATACCACTGTGGTCTCTCATAAGTTCTTCTTCTGTTATGAAGTGAACCGTTGTATCATAATCTGAGAAGTAGTTAGGCATTGTTTTGATATCATTTTCAATCTGTGCAAGATCTGCACCTTCCTCTGGAACAACAAAACATTCTCTTGTGTGCTTTTCACGTGTTGTAAGTTCTGGATTTTCTCCGTTTCTCACCTTTTCAAGTGCACTTTCGACAGGAATTGTGTACTGTTTTGCATTTTTTACACCTTTTACACGTCTGATTGCATCTGAGTGTCCCTGGCTTACCCCCTTACCCCAGAAAGTATAATCATTACCGTTTGGAAGAACAGCATTTCCGTACATTCTGATAAGTGAGAAAAGACCAGGATCCCAGCCGATTGATATAAATCCGACTTTTCCGGCTTCTTTAGCAGCTTTGTCAACATTTGCAAAGTGCTCAGGTATTCTTGCGTGAGTATCAAAACTGTCAACTACATTGAAGTATTTAACAAATTCAGGAGTCTGTACAGGAAGATCATTTGCGCTTCCCCCGCAGATAATAAGGACGTCGATTTCGGAGGCATGAGCCTGAGCATCGTCAATTGAATAAACCGGAACTCCTTCAGTAATTATCTTAACTGTTGAAGGATCCCTTCTTGTAAATACAGCTTTAAGACACATATCATCGTTCTGTGCGACCGCATATTCAACGCCTTTTCCAAGATTTCCATAACCTAAAATACCAATACGTATTGCCATAGTTAAAACTCCTTGATAATAATTTCGGAAATTAATGCCATAACTCTATTGTGACTTTTATTCCCAAAAATAATGTTATCAAATTATCCGTTCTTTGTCAACGTTTTTTTTCAAAAAAAACGCACTTTTTTCAAATGAACAAAAACTAATCATTTCAGTATATATTTTATATTGAAATGCATATACTAATATGGTATAATTATCATATGTGAATGCCACTCCGGCATTCTGTTACTTATATTATAAAGGGGTAAACAGCAATGACAGAATTAAAAACATACAGAGGACATATCAGGAACTGGAAAGAACTTTGTGAAAATCTTGGTATAGACACTTCCCTTTCACGCGAAAAAAGAGAAGAAGAAATTCTTATAAAGGCCTATGAAAAATGGGGATGTGAAATAGCTGATCATCTTTATGGAATGTTCGCTTTTGCAATATGGGATACTGAAGAGCAGAAATTATTCTGTGTGAGAGATCATTTTGGAACAAAACCATTTTATTACTATATTACAGAAGATAATGAATTTCTGTACGGCACTATGATTCGTGATATTACGGAACAAAAAGGCTTTGTAAAAGAAATTAATAAAGATATGCTTCAGATTTACATGTCACTGACATATGTAGCCGGTGAAGATACATTTTTCAAGGGACTGAAAAAGCTTATGCCTGGATGCTCTCTCACATGGCAGAACGGAAAAGCAGATATTGTTCGTTACTGGAAACCCGTATTCAGGCCGGATGAAAGTAAAACACTTGAACAGTGGGCCGATGAAATTCATACAACTGTAAAACAGATGATTGAAGAAGTAAAGACCCCTGATGAAACAGCTGAATCATTTCTCTCAGGTGGTGTTGACTCTTCATATGTACTTGCAGTATCCGATGTTCAGATGACAAATTCATGCGGATATGATGATGAAAGATTTGATGAGTCAAAACTCGCAAAGAAAACTGCAGACATTCTTAACCGCGGTCACAATACATGTCTGATTACTCCGGAACAGTATTTTGAAGCTGTACCTTACGTAATGTATAATATGGAACAGCCGCTTGGAGATGCATCAGCCATTGTATTTGCAATAGCATGCAGGGCTACCGCTGAACACACTTCTCTCTGCTATTCAGGCGAAGGCGCTGATGAATTCTTCGGCGGATACAATATGTACAGAAACGCTGAACGTTACGGCGAAAACCTGAAGACATTCTATGTTGGCAATACCAATATTATGAAGGAAGAGGAAAAACAAAGAATCCTTAAGAACTACAATCCGGATGTCCTCCCTATCAATCTTGTAAAATATATCTATGAAGAAACTGAAGGCCTTGATCCGCTCACAAAAATGTCTGATGTAGACATTCAGATCTGGCTCGAAGGTGATATTTATCTGAACGTTGACAAGATGAGTACATGCTGCGGACTTGAAATCAGAATGCCGCTCACGGACAGAAGGGTGTTTGACATTGCTTCACGTATGCCTTCAAAGTATAAGGTTAATGAAGAACAGAACAAGGTTGCATTCAGAACAGCTGCTGCAAAAGTGCTTCCTGAAGAAATTGCTTTCAGAAAAAAACTTGGATTTATTGTTCCGATTCGTATCTGGCTTGCTGATGATAATTTCAATTCCGATGTACGCGCAAAGTTCAGCAGCGACTATGCCGGAGAATTCTTTAACGTTGATGAAATAAATGCAATATTTGAAGATTACAAAAACGGAAACTCTGACAACTGGAGAAAAGTATGGACCATCTATACTTTTCTTGTATGGTATGAAGAGTACTTTATCAAAAGATAACAAAAAGCTCGTTCCACTGCAAAGCTGGAACGAGCTTTTTAAAAGAAATGAATAAATTCTTTGAGGATTTCTACCGAAAAATTGTGTAAATAATTTTACTTTTTCACGAATTTTTCATTGTTTTTTCGTAGAATATGTGGTATAATCAAAGATAATTGTCAATTTCTGAAAATAATCTGAGAAAGGTGAATTGTAATGTTTTCAAAAGAAAGCGTAAAAAAACCATTTACGGTATTTGTCTGCGTCATGATTGTTCTTGTTATGGGTATTGTATCCTTTACACGAATGGTGCCGGATTTGCTGCCAAGTATAAACCTTCCGTATGCTGTTGTTATGACAACATATATAGGTGCAAGTCCTGAAGAAGTTGAGCAGATAGTCACAAGACCGGTTGAACAGTCAATGTCAACCCTAAACAATATAAAAAATATAAATTCCACATCACAGGAAAATGTATCTCTTGTAATACTTGAATTTGATGACAGTGCCAATATGGATTCAGTTACAATCGATATGCGCGAAAGTCTCGATATGCTTAAATCAGCATGGGGAGATAAAATCGGCAGTCCTATGATTATGAAATTAAATCCGGATATGATGCCTGTTATGGTCGCTGCACTAAGTGTGGAAGGTATGAATGTTCAGGAGATTTCAGACTATGCAAATGAAACTCTTATACCAGCTCTCGAAGGCGTCGACGGAGTAGGAAGTACTTATGCTTCAGGTATCACAGAAGAAAAAATAAACGTAATAATTCGCCAGGAAAAGATTGATAAAATTAATCAAAAACTTAAGAACAGCGTATCAGAAAAGCTTGATGATGCCAAAGAAGAACTGGACAACGCAAAGGAAGAACTCACCGATAATAAGACAGAACTTGAAGATGCACTGAAAAAATTCAATGACGGTATGATTCAGGGTGCACAGGGAATCAGTTCTGCAAGATTTGAACTTCTGAAAAATGAAATAAAGCTTGCTGAAGGAAAAGAAGAGCTTGAAAAGAAAGAAAAGGAACTTCTTGACGGTCTTGATGAAATCACTAAAAATGAAAATGAAATGACTTCCACTCTCAGGACTCTTGAAGAAAATGAACCATTGCTTAAATCGGGGCTGGATCAGTTGAATGCTGGTATGGAGGAAATAGACTCCACCCTCACTTCCCTTTCAGCTGCAAAAGCTTCGCTTGAAGAACTTCTTTCTGAAACTGAAAATGCAGCTGAATCAGATATTTCTGAAGAAATGGTAAATCAGATGATAGTCCAGACTGCAGCTGCGATTGGTATCGACCCCGCTTCTGTTTCGGGTCTCACTGAACTGGCTGAAATTATCAGAGGTAAAATGGCTGAGACTGAATCAGGCATTTCAATGGCAGAACAATCAAAAGATGAACTTGAAACAAAACTCTCAGAGCTAAACAGTCAGTATCAGGAGGTTACTGATGCAAAGACAAAACTTGAAGCTGGTATGAAGGAGCTTTATGCAGCAAAAGAGCAGGCTCTTGCAGGTAAAGAAGCTCTTGAAAAAGGAAAACTTGAACTTGAAACTGGTATGTCAAAACTTAATGAAGCGAAGGACCAGATAAATCAGAAGGAAACTGAACTTGAGAATGCAAAAACAGAAAACGGGAAAAAACTTAATGATGGCCTTGATGCAATCAATGACGGAGAAACCCAGCTAAATGAACAGCTTGATAAATGGGATGATACAGTGACATCTGCTCTTGACAGTGCTGATGTCAGTGATACGATCACTGTAGAAATGATCTCCAATATACTTAAGGCACAGAACTTTTCTATGCCCGCCGGATATATAAATGAAGAAGACGGAAATGAATACCTTGTAAAGATTGGTGATAAGATTGAAGATGAGGAAATTCTAAAAAATCTTGTTCTTTTCGATTTAAAAATAGATGGTATGGATCCGGTTAAGCTTTCAGATGTTGCAGATGTTTTCGTAGCAGACAATTCTGATACAGTTTACGCCAGTGTTAACGGTGAAAAAGCTGTAATACTTACATTTCAGAAGCAGAACAATTATGCTACAGCTGAGGTAGCATCCAGTCTTCAGGAAAAATTCAAAAAACTCTCTGAAGATGACAATCGTATAACTTTTACAGAGCTTATGAATCAGGGTGACTATATTCATCTTATAGTGAACTCTGTACTTAAAAACCTTCTTGAAGGTGCAATATTTGCGATTATAGTTCTCCTTCTTTTCCTTAAAGATTTCAGACCTACGATAATTATTGCATGTTCCATACCAATCAGCCTTATATTTGCTGTTGGTCTTATGTATCTTACTGGTATTTCCATTAATATCATTTCCCTCTCCGGTCTTGCGATTGGTGTCGGAATGCTTGTTGATAACTCAGTAGTTGTAATTGAAAATATTTACCGGTTAAGAAACAAAGGATACTCCGCCGTAAAATCATCAGTAAGCGGTGCAAGACAGGTGGCAAGTGCTGTTACATCATCAACTCTTACAACAGTATGTGTATTTGCTCCGATAATTTTTGTTGAAGGAATCACAAGAAGTCTTTTTGTTGATATGGCACTTACCATAGCATTCTCACTCGGTGCAAGTCTTATCGTTTCACTTACAGTTGTTCCGGCTATGGCTTCGAGAATGCTTGTGAATACCAGAAATGTTAAAGCAGGATTGTTTGATAAACTTCAGAAACTGTATTCAAAGGCTGTATTAAAAGTTCTGAAGGCAAAAACTCTTTCAATAGCAGCTGTTATTGCAGCTCTTGTATTATCTGCGTATTTTGCCGTTTCAAAAGGAGTTTCCTTTATGCCGGATATGGACAGCACACAGATTTCAGTAACTCTGGAAATGCCTGATAATACAAAGCTTGAAGATACTGTAAAAGCATCTGAAGAAATAATGGAAAAAATTCGTTCTATAGATGACGTTGAAACAGTCGGAGCTATGCTGTCAAGCGGTACAGCTGCAATGTTTGGTATGAGCGGCGATGAAAGCACCAATAAAGTATCCATGTATGCTATTCTTAATGAAGACAAGGAACGTACCAGTCAGGAAATCGCAGCAGAAATAAACAGTATGTTTGCCGACCGTGACTATAAACTTACAGCAAGCGGTTCAGACATGGATATGTCAGCACTTGGCGGTTCCGGCGTTAATATTGTTATAGAAGGAAATGATATGGAGAAACTTCAGGAAACAGCAGCAAAAGCAGCTGAAAAGCTTCAGACAGTAGAAGGAATAAAAGAAGTAAATGACGGCATGGAAAATCCTTCCCCTGAACTTAAAATAACAGTAAACAAAGAAAAAGCAATGCTTAACGGTCTCACTGTTGCACAGATTTACGCTGAAATAGCAAAAAACATATCAAGTGCTTCTACAGCAACTTCCATTTCCTATGATGGAAAAAATTTTGATATTATAGTTGAAGATGGTGCTGAGGAAGAAGTAACAAGAGACAGCATTAAAAACTATGTTTTCAGTGTAAAGGATAATTCCGCGGATAACAGTGCAGCATTTGGAAAAGAAGATAAAGGAGAAGAACCTGAAACTAAAGAAGTTAAGCTTTCGGAAATGGCAGATTTTGAAGAAACACATACACTTTCAGCAATATCAAGAAAGAATCACAAAAGATACATTTCTGTTTCAGGTACTGTTGATGACGGATACAATGTCGGACTTGTAAACAATAAAGCTGAAGAGGCATTCAAAGATTTTGAGCTTCCTGACGGAATCGAAATGGAATTTTCAGGTGAAACCGAAACGATTATGGAGGCAATGGAACAGCTTGTTCTCATGCTTTTACTTGCTGTTTTGTTAATCTACCTTATCATGGTGGCACAGTTCCAGTCTTTCAAATCTCCGTTTATTGTTATGTTTACAATGCCGCTTGCATTTACAGGAGGATTTATTGGGCTTATTATTGCCAATAAAGAAATAAGTGTAATCAGCATGCTTGGTTTTGTAATGCTTTCCGGTATAGTTGTTAATAACGGTATTGTACTTGTTGACTATATCAATCAGCTCAGACTGGATGGAATGGAAAAACGGGAAGCAATTGCTGAAGCAGGTGCCACCCGTCTCAGACCTATTCTCATGACTGCAATCACAACTATCCTTGGACTTATAATGATGGCTGTCGGAAGCGGAATGGGAGCAGATATGGTTCAGCCTATAGCTATAGTAACAATAGGTGGTTTGATTTACGCAACATTTACAACACTTTTCATTATTCCGATCATTTATGATATATTTAACAGGAAAGAAATGAAAAAGATTGATAATTCAGAACTTGATTTTATTGATGAATAATTCAGAAAGAATAATATGACAGTAAAATGCTCCCGGTAATTCCGGGAGCATTTTACTGTTGTTATAAAAACTTTTTTTGTAATAGTCACTCCGTTTCTTAAAATTATTTACATATTATGATGTTTTTTCGTTGACTTTATTTTAGAATAATGATAAAATTATACTTGCTGGTTATACCTTTAATCATTCGTATTTAAATATAACTATTATGGGAGGATTGAATTTGAAAAAAATTGATATAAAAAATGCCATACAAAATTTGAGTATTCCTGCAGAAAAGGAATTATGCGGTTTTAAGCTGATTTCAAAATACAGATCTGCTCTTATGGGTTTTTCCGCGATATGGATACTTGTGTTCCATCTGTGGAGAACATTTGTTACTATGGATACAGCGGCTCTTGCTTACCTTGAATACAGAATAAAACGTTTTGGATACTGCGGAGTTGATATATTTCTGTTGTTATCCGGAATGGGACTTACATATGCCATCGGAAAATCAAAACTACCTGTGTTTTATTACAGACGTCTGAAACGTATTATTCTTCCTTTTATTACTATCGCTGTAATTCGTATGTTTAAAGAGAACTGGTCAATGGAATCGTTCCTGAACAATATCTCTGGGAAGGCATTCTATACACAGTCGATTTACTGTTTTCTGTGGTTTGTACCAGCGATTGTTTCTCTTTACATTGTTTTTCCGCTTTACTGGAAAGGTTTCAAAAAGACCGGCGCATATTTCTGGACAGGAACAATGCTTCTTATATGGCTTTTATTTGAACTTGGTGTAAAAGATACGCTCAGAGGAGACCTCTTTGGTTTTGTAAACAGAATTCCTGTATTTTTAATTGGTATACTTCTTGGATATCTTACACAAACCAGAGGAAATATTCCTTTTAGAAGGAGGACATATCTTCCGATTGCTCTGGTATTTCTTTTAGGTTTAAAATTTCTTGAGCTTACTAACTTTTCTGATTTTCCGCTTATCGTAAATACTCCAAACTGCTGCTTCCCTCCTCTGCTCATTTCAGTGAGTTTTCCATTCCTGTTTGCAAAGCTTCTTAATGAACTTGAATCAAGAAAAGGCTTTTGTGTTATCGGAAAAATAATAAACGGTTTTTTCAAATTCTTTGCAGGATTTACTATTGAAATATACTGCTTACAGGAATGGTTTGACAGTGTTCATGCTCCGTCTCTTCTTGAAAAAGGCTGGGGACCGCTCAAAATAAATATTGTTATTTTCACTGAAATAATCCTGATTTCATTTGCTGCCAGTATAGTATTTAAGTATTTCTGGAAGCTTGTTGAATGGCCGTTTAATAAAAATAAAAAGTCTGAAAGTAAATCTCCGGTTCAGAACAGATTCACAGCAACTGACGAAGGTGTTATTCTGGAAGAATCCGGTATAAAATATCTTGAATCAATAGCAGAAAGAATGGAAGCCGCTGCAGAAAGAATTGAAACAGCGGCTGACAAATTAAGATAATAACGGAAAGGTGATTTAGGATGGACAGAAATAAATACACGAAGTTCACAGACGCAGAAATAGGTACTGTACTCAGCCGACCTGTTTTAATTTCTGCAGTAAATGAAAGTATAGCAAAAAACGGAAAAACATTTGTAAAAATATTTATGAAAGACGGTTTCAGTGAGCAGTCTGCGACTATGTTTGATACTTCTGCTTCAGTACTTGAACAAAAAGGAATAGACAAGGATACAATCGCTGATGTTAAACTTCAGGTTACAGAATATCAGGGAGCTAAAAATTTTCTTGTAAATGATATATCTGTAACTCAGGATTATTCACTTTCAATTGATGACTTTATAAAAGTACCCCCTGTTGATACAGAAAAGATGTACAGTGAAATTACTGAAATTATCAGAAATTCGGCAAATGACTATTCAGGCAGATATACTCCGCTTGCTTCCCTTGCGCTGAAAATTCTTGATGAAAACAAAGCTGCATATATTTCTTCGTCAGCTGCTGTCTCAATGCACCATAATTTAAAAGGTGGTTTAATTTATCATTCATACAGAATGGTAAAAGCTGCAGAGGCATTGTGTACAGTTTATACAAGCCTTGACAAGGAACTTATGGTCTGCGGTGCAGCACTTCATGATATAGGTAAGATATGGGAGTATAAAACTGATTCAACCGGTAATGCAGAGTTTACTTCAAGTGGTGTTCTTTTTGGCCACCTTTACATGGGTGCGTCTCTTATTAAAAAACAGACAGAAGGACAGAATTATAAATCTGAAAAAGTAAAGATGCTTACACATATGATTCTTTCTCATCACGGCCTTCAGGAATATGGTGCAGTTACAGCACCAGCAGTGGCTGAGGCATTTGCTCTCTACTGCATTGACAATCTTGATGCTAAGATGTATGTTTTTGAAGATCAAAGAGAAATGATTGAACCTGGTCACCTTTCTGAAAAGAAACCATTTGGGATGGACAACAGAATCTATATTCCAAATCTTTAATCAAATAAGTCCCGTCAGGAAATGATATCTGACGGGACTTATTGTTTCTATTTGATTTTGAGTAAATATTTCAGATAACCAAGTTTTATCTTTGGCCACCTGAATCCGAGTTCTTTCAGTTTATTTACAGTAAGATCACAGTTTATCTCAATATTATTGGAGGCTGCTGCTATTGCACTGTAAAACGAAAGTACTGCCACATCCTTATCCGGCATTTTTTCAAGAAGTCTTTTTTCAAAACTTTGTTTTGATACAAGCGCACATCTTAATTTTTTACGGAGATTTTTTATATAGAACATATTTGGATTAAGCATATGATATATCTGATTTTCATCACCGTTCATAACAAGTCGGACATATGCATTTGCACAGAGATCAACCGGTGTAAAGTCAATCGGGAAAATATCCAGTTCATCGCAGTATACTCCGACCTTCATAAGTCCCCGACACCTTCTTACAAATCCGTTATCTTCAGAATTTCTCTGGAAAAGTCCATCCCGGAATCTCCATGTAAGATTTCCTATACGGTAAATATTTGCTCTCAGACCGTTCTTTCTTGCAAGAATTACCTCTTCTTCAGCCTTGTATTTTGAATGAATATATACATTTTCTTCATAGCGCTGGCCTACATCGAGAACTTTTTCAGTGAAAACAGCCTTTGGATTTGTCTGTTTTACAGTACCTGCACCGCTTACACTCGCAGTTGAAGTATGGTGAAGAAACGCTCCGCTTGCTTCGCAGAATGCGATAACATTCTGTGTGCCAAGTACATTTGAACGTTCAAAATCTTCATAATGTCCTGTGTGATGAACATTTGCAGCAGTATGAATTACTGTATCAGTAAAGGAACAAAGTTTTTTGTATACTTTCTCATCAAGTCCAAGATTTTCTTTTTCTATATCACCTGTTACAGTATGATATTTCATCAGAGCTGAATCGTGCGGGAAATAAAACTTTAAAGCCGATTCCAGTTTCTTTGGATTTCTGACAAGGCACACTACAGTTACTTTTTTCTTTAGCAGTTCTCTGAGAATATGTGCACCAAGATATCCTGTTGCACCGGTAAGAAGTACATGTTTTGGCGGTTCTGATTTTTTATCCGAGTATGTTTCTCCAATCAGTTCATTTATGTTTTCTATTTTTTCTTCTGTACACTGACTTGTACTTGTCATCGCAGCTGCAAGTTTTTCAGGAGTTGAATAGTCATATATCTCCTGTGCATATATTCCAAGCTCAGCAGCCGCTTCAAGTGCACCAAGACTGTCTCCCCCCTCCTCGAAGAAATCATCTGTAATCCCAATCTCTGTTTTGCTCAGAACCTGTTCAAATACATTACAGATTCGTTTTTCTGTTTCATTTCGCGGAGGTCTGTACTCATTCTGTTTTTCCTCTTTTAATTCGATTTCCTTCATAACTTCTTTTCGTTTTATTTTCATAGTAGTTGTTTTCGGAAAATCTTTTATGCGGAACGTTATGCCATTTATTTTTTTATAGGTTGGCATATCGGCATTAAGCTTACGGATTTCTTCCTTTGCAGTATCTTTTTCAGACGAGGAAACCAGCTGAACCATAGCACATATTTTTCCTTTGTGCTCGTATACCATAGATTCTTTTATACACGGTATAGCATTGAGATGTTCTTCGAGTTCTTCAGGATAAATATTTTTCCCGTTGTCAAGTATAATAAGATTCTTCTTTCGACCGGTTATGAACAGGTATCCTTCTTCATCAATATGACCCAGGTCGCCTGTCTTCAGCCATCCCTCATCAAATGCTTCTTCTGTAGCCTGTGGATTTTTATAATACCCCAGCATAACTGACGGGCTCTTAACCTGAATTTCCTCATCTTTTATCCTGAGTTCCGTATCAGGCATCAGCCTTCCAACTGAACCAATCTTATTTCCCATGAGTGGTGAATTTGCACTTATAACCGGAGCTGTTTCTGTCATACCATAGCCCTGATAAACTTCAAGACCAGTCATCTGCAGAGTTTCAGCTACTTCATCACGAAGAGGTGCACCGCCGACAATGAGTTTCTGCAGCTTTCCGCCAAACTTTTTATGAATCTGTGAAAAGACCTGACGTTCAGCATTTATTCCGACTTTTTTTAGTCCTTTACATATTCCAAGTCCTGTATCAAACTTTCTTTTCTGCACCGGATCACTAAGTGCATCATTTATTTTTCGTGCAAATAAATCTGCCATCATAGGAACTACAAGCATAACATTTGGCTTAAAAATCTGCATATTTTTAAGTATGTTCTCAAGGCTGTCATTTATACATATAGTTTCTCCGACAAAAAGAATACCCAGGTTATTGACCGTCAGCTCAAAAGTATGATGAATAGGAAGAACGGACATAGCAGAAGCCGGAGAAGGTATATTAAATCCGTACTGACGTATTCCCCATGCATTTGAAGTGATGTTTTTATGTGAAAGCATTACTCCTTTACTGGTTCCTGTCGTGCCTGATGTAAAAATCAGCTCAGCAAGATCGTCTTCTTCCGGTTCCGGAAGCGAGATATATGCTGTTTTCTTCATTTCTGAGAATTTTTCACCGGAAAATGGAATACATTCCTTAAGCAGTTCTGAAGAGTTCATGTATTCTTCTGTATTCTTTTCAAATTCAGTTGAAAGGAACATATATTCAACATCGCCCATACCGAGAAGCGTACATATCTCAGATGAAGGCAGCATTCGGTCAAGCGGAACAGCGACATTTCCGCACATTGTAATGCCAAGATATGCTGTAATCCAGTCAACACTTGCCGCTCCAAGAATGGCAATATGCTTTCCGTGGATATTGTTTTTAGTCAGCCACGAAGCAATATTTCTGCTTTCAGCAGTAATCTGACGATACGTTTTTTCTCGTACATTACCATCGATGAGATATCTGTAGGCAATTTTATTTTCATATCTTGAAATATATTCAACAAAACTTTGAAGTGTCATTTTTTTCATAATTATTATTCCTCTGGTTGTTTTATTTCATTTAGAATATCTTCAACATCATTATATTTAAGCATAACCGGACATCCCTGAAGTGAAGCTTCTGATACGGCTCTTTTTATCATGAGCGGAAAATCTGATTCAATTAGTTTATCAAACGTTTCCGGAATTCCAAGCTGTTTTTCAAGCTGAACAATTTTATTAATGAAGGTTTCCGCACTGTCTGCGAGTCCGCTTTTTAATGCAAGGTCACACAGTCTTTCTTCAGCCTGCGGAAGTGATTTTTTCAGCACATGAGGAAGAACAACTGCACATGCAAGTCCATGTGGAATGTGATAGGTTTCACCGAGACGATGAGCGATAGCATGAACATATCCGACACTTGTTCTGCGAAAATTAAGACCTGCTTTGTATGAAGCCTCAGCCATTTTAAGACGTGCTTCCATATTATCCGGTTCCTTTTTTACTATCGGCAGATAACGGAATATATCTTTGCACACATCAGGGGCAGATAAAACATCATCGCTGAATGTCTTGCTGTATGTGCTTATATATGCCTCAACACTGTGAGTAAGTGCATCCATACCAGCGTAAACTGTAGGATTTTCCGGAACATGTCTTAAAAGTTCATAATCAAAAATAATTTTTTCCGGAATATATTTGTCCGAAAGTACGGCAAGTTTCTTTTTCTTTTTTGTGTCGGTAATAACTGAAAAAAATGTTATTTCTGAACCGGTGCCCGATGTTGTAGGAACTGCATACAAAGGGACTGATTTTCTGCATGGTACAACATACATACCCATCATGGCAACCGAAACAAACGGATTGGCTGCCCGTAATGCAATCACCTTTGCACAGTCAAGTACTGAACCTCCTCCGACAGCAATTATACAGCTGCACTCATTTTCTTTATAATATCTTAGCCCTGCTTCAACATTCTCAATAGTCGGGTCAGGTACTATATCAGAAAAAACAAAGGTTTTAATTCCATTCCTGTTCAGTCTAACTGTCAGTCTGTCAAGCATTCCTTTTTTTCTTATTGTCTTTCCTGATGCAATAAATACGGATTTGTAATCTTTGCGTTTTATATCATCAAATAATTCATCAATAGTATTAACACCGCTTGAAACAGGAATTATATCCGCCTTTTTCATTTTAAATATCAGCCTGGCAACTGACTGTATAATATTCTGCATAGAAACCTCCATTTATAATATCCTTTTATATTATACTTGATTTTTTGCATAAATTCAAGTTTTTTTAGAAAATAAAAATAGGCAAATGATATAAAATTTTTTCATAAAAAACGCAAAAAGAAAGCCGGAAATCCTGGTGCAATCCAGGAGTCTCCGGTTTTCAGAGCAAAATTACTGCTGCTCTTCAGGACAGAGAGCAAATAAAACGTAATTTCCTGATACTTCTGATACAACTTCCTCAGCCTGAGTACAGATGTTCCATGCCGGATCTGCAAGTGAATTTAAAGTTCCGAGAAGAGCTTCCGTATCCTCGGTTTCAAGGATGTAAGCTGCAAAAGGAATAGTACCGATCATCGGCTGCAGTTTGTACCCTGACTTAAATCCGGTTACGTCTGCAGAAAATCCCGGAAGATACCCTTCACCGCATTCTTCAATAACAAAATTGTATTTGCTGAATCGTTCACTGGCGTTAATCTTATCAGCTATTGTCTTCATATCCGAGCCGGCCTCTGTTTCTGTTCTGAAAATTTCACAGAGTGCACTTCCAAGGGTATCTTTGGATGGTGCGTTGCTGTCATTATTTTCAGCAATACTGGTTTCAGTATTTTCAGTTACCGCTTCAGTAATTTCTGTTACTGCAGATTCAGGAGCAGAACTTTCAGCTGCAGGCGAATCAACCTTTTCACAGCTTGTTACACAAAATAATGCAGAAATACAAAACAGAGTTAAAACAGTTTTTTTCATTTAAAAACACTCCTTAATTGTTTATTTGAATATAATACCAGTTTTTTTAAACTGTAAAATGCATATGACATCACTATCAGTACTACTGTTACTCCTGAAAATGCAATTAGTTTGTTTCCTGAGACTTTCAGCAACCATGTTTCTATATCATAGCCGAAAATCATCTGAAGTGCATAGATTTCGAAAGTAAAAGAACCAATAAATGCAAGAGGAACAAGTTTAATTTTCTCAGAAATAAATTCAATAATTTCTGCCACTGCTAAAATAAGCGGTATAGATACGATGTAATAGAAATCTGATACCGGCTTGTTAAGTCGGACCGTTATGCCGAATTTGGACACCAGAAATATACCGGCTGCAAGTAAAAAAGCATCAATTGGTATGCGATATTTTTCAGGTAGTTTACGACAAAAATCCTCATAGAAAATTCCTGCAAGGAATATTGGTATTCTGTTCAGAAGAATGAAGATTTTCTTATAGTTAAATCCGTACTGAAGGATACAGCATAGTGCAAACCACAGTAACAGAAAAACAGGAAGTGACTTTAAACCATATTTTTTTCCTGCCCTGCACACAGCAGGTGCTGCAAGGTAAAACAGCATTATACCCGGTGCAAACCACAGAAATGAACCTCCTCCGTTTTTGAGGAAATCTGCTCCACACACAGTCAAAATCAGTCTCTTTAATGACCATTTTTTATATACAAATGCAATAACTGCAAATATTACAAACGGAATATATACCGCTTTGAATCTGTTCGCTATAAACGGAAGATAATCTATCCGGTCTTTTTTACTTATAGATGTCGCAGATACGAAAAAGAAAAGATCGACACCGATGTATGCTGAGCGGTAAATAAAGGTTTCTGCTGTATTATTAAAAACCGGGATATAAAAATGAAACAGCAAAACAAGCAGAGCTGCATACCCCATTATACTTCTTTTTGATTTCATAATTCCCCCACGCTGTATTACAGATATTATATAATCCTTTTCTGCAATTATTCGTATTTCAGATAAACACAGTTTTTACTTTATTATAAATTATTTTCTGAGTTAAGTCAATACAGTTGAAAAAATCACCGTAATCTGATAAAATAATATTGAAAAAACTTCTTGTGGAGGTGTATACTGTGGCGTATACAGATTATCAGAAAGCATTAAAACTTGGCGAAAAAGCCCATAAATCAGCTGGCTCACGAGGACTTCATCCGTATCTCCCTGTTCTTGAGGATATGATTTTAAGTGAGGCTCCTATGTCTCAGATAAAGCTGGGACTCGTTGAAATACCGATTGAACTTATTGCAGGAACCTATACATCCGGCAGAACAACTGCATTTTCAAATGATTTTATGCCCCTTCTTCCACCGGATACAGAGTTTGCTTCGAAGTGGTCGGATCTTTACGATTCTCTCTGTGAATTCGGCCAGCGTGATCCTGTTGTTGCTTTTGAATATATGAACAGGTTTTATATAGTTGAAGGCAATAAACGTGTAAGTGTTCAGAAATACATGGGAGCGGTTTCCATAGAAGGAAATGTTACACGACTTATACCTCAGCGAAGTGACACAGAAGAAAACAGAATTTACTATGAATTCATAGATTTCTACAACAAAACAAAAATAAACTATATACTGATGAGTAAAGAAGGTTCATATGAAAAACTCTATCATCATATTCATCCTTACGACGATGGCCCGATAACTGAAGATGAATCTCTTGAGATAAAATATATTTACTGCTGCTTTAAAAAAGGATATCTTGAAAAAGGCGGAGACAAACTCAATCTCACTATCGGTGATCAGCTGCTTACCTATATTGAGATATTCGGATATGAAGATGTAAAAAATCAGAGTTCAGCTGAAATACGAAAAAATATTACCAAAGTGTGGTCTGAATTTATTATGCTTTCAGAAAAGAAGCCATTTTCAATGATAACGGCTCCTACTGAAGAATCTCAGAAAAAATCAATTACCAGATTTCTTACAAGCAACAGTCAGATTTTAAAAGTTGCATTTGTCCATTATAAAGAACCAAATATATCCGGATGGACTTTCAGCCATGAAACCGGCAGATTTGATGTGCAGGATAAACTGGGTGACAAAATCCAGACAGAGTCATTTATAATGCAGGACAGTGCGGATATAAGTGTTCTCGAAGACATTATTGAAAAAGGTTATAAAGTAATTTTTACAACAACTCCCGTTCTTAGCAGCGTCAGCCTGAAATGCGCTGTACTTCACCCGGAAATAATAATTATTAACTGTTCAATAAATAACGCTTTCAGACATCTCAGAACCTATTATCTGCGTATTTATGAAGCAAAATTTATCGTCGGTGCAATTGCCGGTGCTATGACAGAGGAAAACCGAATCGGATATATAGCCGACTATCCTATCTACGGTATGCCTGCATCTGTTAATGCATTTGCCCTCGGTGTTCGTATGGTAAACCCAAGAGCAAAGGTATTCCTTGAATGGTCAGCACTTAAAGACCACGACCCGCTCGAAGAACTAAAAAAACATGGAGTCGATATTATTTCCAACAGAGATATAACTGCTCCTTTCCAGGAAAGTAAGGAATTCGGGCTCTACGGGCTTTACGGCGACACGAGATTTAATATAGCTATGCCGACATGGAACTGGGGAATTCTGTATGAGTCACTGATAAGATCCGTTCTTAACGGAGTATGGAAAAATGACGAAAACTCAAACGGAACACATGCTCTGAGTTATTACTGGGGTATGTCCTCAGGTGCAATAGATGTAGTAACCTCCCATCAGATTCCGGCAGGTACAAGGCAACTCATCTATATGCTTAAAGAAATGGTAAAGAGCGGTGAGATGAATCCGTTTTCATGCGAAATATATGATCAGAACTGCAGACTTGTAAATGAAGAAGGAAAATGCATGAAACCGGAGGAAATAGTAAATATTAACTGGTTTGCGAATAATATATACGGATCAATCCCGGAAACAGACAGATTTACTGAAGGAAGCCGTGAACTTATCTCTCAGCTTGGAATAAAGCTGTATGACGATGCTGATTAGGATGTGAAACATGAAAATACTGACTTTAGCTGATGAAGAATCAAAAGCGTTATGGGATTATTACAAGCCGGGAATGTTTGATCAGTATGATCTTATCATAGCATGCGGTGATCTGTCCCACCATTATCTTTCTTTTATTGCTACATTTGCTCATGCTCCTGTGCTTTATGTGAACGGTAACCATGACGGTAAAGATGAAAATGAAAAGCCGGAAGGCTGTATCTGTATAGAAGATACAATTTATAACTTCAATGGTATCCGGATTCTTGGTCTTGGCGGATCCATGAGATATAAACCGGGAAACAACCAGTATACTCAGAAAGAAATGGACTGGAGAGTAAGAAAGCTTAAATTTAAACTTATGAGAAATAAAGGTTTCGATATTCTTGTTACTCACTCTCCTGCTTTTCAGATAAATGACGGTAAAGATCTTCCGCATACAGGTTTTTCTGCATTCAATAAACTACTGGATCAGTACAGCCCGAAATATTTTCTGCATGGTCATGTTCATCTCAATTACGGAGGAAATGCCAAAAGAATATCTACTTACAAAGATACCACTATTATAAATGCATATTTACGTCATGAATTTGAATATTAATCTCTATGTAAATGTATCAGTCTGTACGAATATTTTCGTACAGACTGATTTTTTATGTTGATATGAACATTATTTTGTGGTATAATTTAATAGTCAATCATTTATTTTTGCAGTTAGCTGAAAAGAGGAATCAATGAGAAATATATCTTTTTTTAAACGAAATACCGTATTAATCTGTATTCTTGCATTTGCTCTGTCAGCAGTTGGATGTACAGATAACAGTAACTCTGTTTCTCCTGATCTTGAAAATGAAAACATCACAGAAACAGTTACAGAAATATCCGAAGCCGAGATAACAGAACCGGCGGTGACCAGAAAAAGTATCAGTGATATACGAACAAGAACCGAGTCAGTCTCTGATGATTTGTATTCAACTGTGAATGATTTTTCATCAGCATATGAAGTAAAAGACGGATATTATGAGATTAATTTTCTTAAGGATAAAGAATTCCAGAAAAAAATCAATGATGATATACGATTTGCTATGGATTCACTGAAAAAATATCAGTCTCCCGAATATACTGAACTTGCATCGAGATCTCATTCGGCTGAAGTTATGAAAACCGGAGGAATTGTTGCAGATATAATTTGCAGAAACGGTTTTCTCTCTGTTTTGCTTGAATACGGATATGTTGAACCGTTCTCAAGGACGCAGGCAGGTGCTTACAGTGTGCTTCTTTCTGACGGCGATGTTCATTTTGATCATGCTGTAACACTTAATTATGAACTGTTTTCACAGACGCGTGTAACAGATTTCAGTGAACTTTTTTACAGTGATTCAGACTGGAGCAGCTCAGTACGTATCGCTGAAGATTACGTCTACAATGATTCTGTTCCGTATTATGCAGAGGAAAAACCTGATATGTTTACGCTGGACTATATCATTTATGCAACTGAAGAGGGAATGGCAGTTGCCAGATATAATACATATGATCTTAATTTAACACTTTGCAGTGATATGATTTCATCATTTTACCGCGATATGTCTGAGGTCTGTGAAAATACAGCAGATTTTAAATATGATATGTTTACAGAATCATCACTGAGAACATGTGATTCGTGCGGACAGGATTATATGTACAGGCAGATTGATACTTCGCGTTTTTATTCAGATGACGAGATTGCTACCTTTAATGCAGAAATTGAAAAGCTGTATGAACACGGATTTCCCGGCAGACAGAATCATGAATGCTTTACATATCGTACAAAGACGGATACTATAGTTCACTATACACCGGATCAGAATATGAGAAATATCGGATTTAATCTCTGGGGCTGTTCAGACCGTGAAAACTGTACAGTGTATTACGATCCTGATACATATGAAAGACTTAATGTTTCAGCGATTTTAGGAACAGACTGGAAAAATTATATTGTCTCTCCTGATACCGGTTCATTGCCCGATCTCAGCAATGCAAATCCGGAATACTTTGTAAAACTTCAGTATATTTCTTCAGAAAATACAGTTAAAGCCGAAATAAGTGCTGACACTGAATCAGGAAATATAATAATTTCAGTAAGCGTACCTTCTGAAAATATAAATCAGAAATATTTGACATCGTAAAAATAAACACCCAGTACTTCAATGCAGTACTGGGTGTTTATTTTGTGAAAAATCGGATTTTAGCTGCTTTTTCTGAAATTACGGTCTGTAATTATCCTTGCAGTTATGAGTCCGAGCGGAAGAGCGGAAATTATGAGGAGCGCCTTAGTCAGCCATATGCTGCCGTTTGTTATATCATTTAATCCAAGATAATAAATACCCTTGTACAAAAACATACCCGGCACCATGATTACTATTGAAGGAACCGTTAATGTTATTCTTGGATAACCGATTTTTGCCTTTATCGCTGAAGCAAGTAACCCGGCTAAAAGAGCCCCGATAAATGCCGCTGCACTAATCGGAATATCTGTATACTCAGTCAGTTCAAGCCGCAGAGTATTTGCCAGCATTCCTATAATACCAGCCGCAACAGCCATTTTTCTTTTACTGTTAAAGAGAAATGAAAATCCATACACACCGCAGAAGCTTGCCGCCATAATAAACAGTGGCTTAAGCATGGGATTAATACTCAGCTCCGGAAAATCACCCGGTGAAATTCTGAATGTAAAAGCAGTGAGCCATCCTGTAAGAGTAGCAGTCAGAATTATAAGTACAGCATATGTAATACGTTCCAGCCCTGATCTTAAGTCAAGTTTTGCAAGGTCGATTACACCTGTTATCAAAGGAAATCCGGGAATTACAAACAGCATGGAGCATATATATCCTGACTGGTGAACTTCAGGAAGTCCAAAAACCATTTCTGCAAGCTTAATAAGAATTACATATGTACAGCATGACGAGGCAACTGCACATGCAACATTCGCAAGGAGTGTAATATGTTGCTCTATCAGTTTCTTCCTGACAAACTGTCCGACTCCTGCCCCGCAGAATGCAAGCATCATCTCCACAGGCCCCCCGCCAAGAAGAAATGTAAAAGCACAGCATGCAAGTGCAGAAGCAAGTGCAAGATTTACTGCTTTATAATTTCCTGGCATGCTCTGGATTTTGTCGAGTATACTGTGAAACTGTTCGACAGAGTATTTGTCAGATCTTTCGGCGAAATTGTCTGAAAAGAATTCAAGAACATCAAGTTTGTCAGTATTTACGCCGGTTGTGTTTATTGAAATTGCATTTGTATAGGTTTCACCATTTTCCACACAGGTGTATGCGACGGAAAGAAGACCGATATCGGCATTACAGACAATACCGAGTGCTCTTGCAATCTTGTTCATTGATGCACGGACACGCCATGCACCTGTTCCTACTGACAGCATCATCAGCCCTACTCTGCCAACAAGAGTAGCTTTTTCTTTGAGAGATGCTTTTATTGCCGGAACATCGCTTTCTTCGTTAAGCAGTTCATGCCATTCAATAGTCATGTGCTGTTTTCTGAATTTACTCAATTTTTTTCCTCCAGTCAGCCGTTTACTGATAAAACTCCGTTACGCCACAGATTTCTTAAAAATGCAAGACGAGCAGTACCGATACATTCCGGCTTTATCATGTAGTACAGATAATGTTCCATAAGATTAAAGATATCAAATGTTCTTCCTTCTATCTTAAAATTGGAAAAACCCATCGGAACATACTTATTCCAGATATCATCCGGTGAAATATGTCCCGGTAAATTCTGTATTTCATATATTGAACGGTGTTCGCAGCTGCATCTGAGTACTTCGCTGAATTCCGGATGTGAGCGGGAAAATTTGTCCGGATTGTAAGGAATATTTGCCGGATTCTTTTTCATGTGATCATTTATTGCAATCTGCTCAAGTCCGATGCAACGGTAATGGTCTGAACGGTTTTTGCAGGATGGTGCACAGCACGGATTTACAAGAATCTCACATTTTCCCTTATTATTTATTTTATCAAGAACGTCAAATCTGTTATTGAAATCATAGTCAAGAACAACAAGATGATAATCTTTTTCAAGTTCTGAATCAAGGATATTTTCATCAGTGATTCTCTTGCAGGTTGAACTGGTTATCTTAAATGACGGATAGTTCTTTCTTATGTAGTTTTCGAGTAACTCCGAGGCAACGATGCATCCGTTCATACCATTGTCGGCATAGTTCATTATCATATTGCAGAATGAATCAGAAAGGTGCTTTTCCTCAAGTACAGGATTAGTAAACGTGAATCGAAGAGGTATTTTTTTATCATTAAAGTAACTGATTATCCCCTTTACAAATTTTTTATCGCAGTTTCCCGGCATAACACGGCCGCCGTTCCAGACTGCCGGCGGGAATACACCGTAAAATGACGCTATTTCGACGCCTTCACGGAAAAATTCAGGACTGTTTTCAAGCATAGCGAGAAAAACCATGTTAAATTTTGAAAGCCTCGCAAAATCAGGCAGATGAAATTTTACTTTCATAAGTGTTTCTCCTTTTTAAAATTTTTTTCCATTTACTATTGTAGCATAATACATCGCATAAATCAATGCAGATTATGCTGTTTACAGAAATAAAGCACTGCAGATTCTGAATCTCTGCAGTGCTTTTAAACTTATTTAACGTAGTCTGACAGACCGGAAATTTTCTGGTCCTTTACGGCTCCTGCAACAAGGCCGGCAACAACATCTGCCCCTTTTTCGCAAAAATGTGTTCCGTCCGTTGAGCCTTCAACTGCACCCATAAGATGATAAGAAAGTGCTGTATTATATCCGACTGAATTATAGTGATTTACCATTATAGAGTTGAGATCAATGCAAGGTATCTTATACTTTGCTGCGAGCTGTTTGCATGCATCACAGTAGTTTGTATAACTTTTGTTGAATTTTCCGTTACTGTAGGCTTTCATTCCGATTACTGTTGTAACAAGAATCGGTGTACCGCCCTTAGCAAGCGAATCCTTTATAAACTGTGTCATATACCATTCGTATGATCCTTCTGACGGATTGTCAGCATTCCCGCATGTTGGCGCATACCGGTCAGCATTTGATGCACCTGCATCATTAATCGCAAACTGAATCATTACATAATCGCCGGCTTTCATACTGTCTGCTATAGTTTTCCATCTGCCTTCATCATAGGCTTTTTTGGAACTTCTTCCGGCAAGTGAATGATTTACTACTGTTACATCTGAGGTAAAATAATTTCCAAGGTAATAACCCCATCCCTGCTGAGGGGCATAGCTTTCACGATACGACTGAACGGTAGAGTCACCTAAGATAAAGAGAGTCGGGTTATCTCCTGTAACAGGGTCGTTGCCTGCGTTCGGGTCATAGGTTTCTGCGATTGGTTCATCTGTAGGCGAAATCGTGATATAATCAAGGTTAGGACCACCTTTTCCGGCAATGGTGGAGATAAGTTTAATTGTATTTGTTCCCTTTACAAGCGGAAGTACGATACCAAATTCTGCCCATGTTGTCCATGCTCCTGTACCTGTAAACGACTGAATCCAGTAAGACTCTGTGTTGTTATTTACTACTACCTTCATAGGCCTGTCATCAGGCGTACCGTTTGCAAAACGAATATGTGTCATATAATTTCCGTCAGCGGAAGCATTAACTGTAAATGTAATGCTGCTTGTATCATTATTATCAAGATTGATATATCCGGCCGGGTTTGTATAACCTGAATTTGTTGTTTCAACAATACCCTGATCCCATACCTGATCAACTGCATAGTAGTAAACAGGTTCAGACGGATCCGATGGATTTTCAGGCTTTATAAAGTTTACTGATTTTCCAAAACAGTAATCCTGCATTATTTTTACGTCCTCAGCATCAACCTTACCGTCTCCGCTTACATCCGCCTCAGCTTTATATTTACTCTCTCCGGAAGCAATACTTTTTATCAGAATTAAATCTGTTACATTAATTATGTCATCGTTATTTACGTCGCCCATAACAGTTTTTTCTTCAGCCGGAGGACCGGAAGGAGGTGCGGAAGGTGGCGCCGACGGTTCGTCAGACGGAGGTGTAACCGGCTGAGATGGTTCTGTTGTTTTTATAAGCTGCCAGTTCTGACACGGATTGTATGTGCAGCTCCACTGCTGAATATTCGCACCTGCATTTTTGCTTGCAGCATCAACTTCGACAAAGCATGCATCACGTGATGAGCGTGTTGTTATGTAATATGATCCATCTCCAATTCTTGTGAACTGGAAAAGCATCATGCTGTCATTTCCGGCATACGGAACAAGTTCAATATTACCGCCGTTTTCTCCGCTCATGGCCTTTAAAACATAATTCGGATCAGCTGCTGAACGAACATAGTAGTATGTGCCGCCTGAAAACGGACTAAACTTCCACGCCTGATTACTCAGACCATTCGCTGTATACTGCTGGATATTTGCACCTTGTTCGGTTTTTCCGTCTTTAATCTCCATCATCATACCACTGTTGGTATTTTTTAATGTATAGAATGCATCGGGATCAAGCTGAGGGTCACCTATCTTCATTAGTCCCTGAAGAAGTTCTGCGTTTTTCTGAGCACCTTTTGCACTCTGATGAAGATCATCGTTTGAGCCATTATTCTGAATAGCGTAATATGGGGTCATTGCATCATATCCGCCGATACTGAATCCAAAATCCTGCCATGCGTTAAAGAGATCCACAACCTGAACCTGCTGTTCCGCAGCAATCTTATCAAGTTCACCGCCGAACCAGCGGCCTGAAAGTTTAGGATTTCTGTTTAAATCTCCGTGTCTTCCCTGCTGTTTAACAAGAATTACACTCATTTCCTTTGACTTTGCTGTTTTAACCATCTCAGTTACTACATTGTAATACTCTGTGGCGTTTGAATAGTTTGTATCATTGATACCAATTGAAATAATATAATAATCTCCGGATTTGCCGTAGTTTTTAATTGCATCGAACTGACCGCTTTCATAAAAGCCTTTGGCGTACTGTCCACTCGAAGCCTGATTTCTTACTTCAAAAACACTGGAATTAATGTAATTTTTAAGATACTGTCCCCAGCCATGCTGTGCTGTATCCGGGGTGTTGTAGTAATTTGCGACTGTCGAGTCACCACATATCCAGATGGTAGGTTTCATCTGACCCGTGTTGTTCAGCTGAGTAATCTCAATGGCTGAAATAGTATAATCAGCTTTGTTCATACCTGCTATAGCAGCAATATTAAGCTGACCATCTGTTACAGGTACCTGAATACTTTCAACTGCATTATTTCCGGTAAGATTGATCATCTGAGGCATACCCTCAATATTAATCGTAGTTCTTGGACTGTTACCTGTTGTAACTGTTACCTGATACAATCCTTTCGGAAGATCCACATTAAATGTGCCTCCTGTGAATTTTACAGCATCAGCTTTTTCCCCTGAACCGGCCGAGCCAACATTTGAAACACTTCCCGAAAATCCATATCCTCTTGAGGCATTGTAGCCGTCAGTTGCGCTTACTCCGGTAAAACCGGATGCTGCTCCTGAGCCTCCGAGATCAAATTTCCAGTTAGTCTGAGCAGCAGATACTTCACTGCCGACCCCGGCAATTGATCCCATAACTGCCGAAAAAGCCATTGACAGCGAAATAAGTCCGCTTAGAAATTTCTTTTTCATAAATACACTCCTTCTTATATCGAGTAAAAATCCAGAAATCATAAAATGAAATCTGAATACAATCCTAATATAAATCATACCATATAATAAACAAAAAATCAACCGTCTGACATATATTTTTATCTAATCAGACAGTTGATTGATTTTTTATTATTCTGATATTATTTTCTGGTATTCATCAAAAGTACATTTACTCCCTTTATCAGTATTATAAAATTCTGTAAATGCTTTATACTCGTTCTGCGGATACAGAGAATTTTCATTAAGGTATTCGTAGAAATAATCTTCCCATACATAATTGTCATTCTGTTCGTATCCTGCATCCGGTATACCGTCAGCATCTGTATCAGCTGCACAGATATTCCAGAACTGTGTAGCATGATAAACACCTACAAAACGCCAGTGCCACCCTTCACGTATTGTTTCTGTCTGATATCCGTTTTTTGTTTCATCAGACCCGTCAATCTTATATCTCCATATAAAACCATACTTATGCGCATTTTCAGCAAGCCATGCAAATTCTTCATTTGCTGCTGTTCCACCTTTTTTGTTATCTGTTCCGTTACCTTCAAGAAATTCACTGTTATTATATGATATATCAAAATCAACTGCAACTCCTGCACAGTGTTCCGAAAAAGTACCAAGAGTTCTTGCCCAGTAACCATCCTGCTGATTCACCTGAAGCATCCCGGTATCCACATCATATGACGCCTGATAAAATGTTCTGTAACCCATCCCAGCTCCGCTGCTGTGCTCACCGTAATTTTCACCAATATCCTCCTTCATCTGCGTTACCATTGCATTCAGGAAGGAATCAGGCACCTCAGAAAGAGAGCCGTATGCAAGTGAGCTGTATTCCACCGGGCCACCAGCGGTAATTACTTCTGTGTCATAAATAACGGTATCCTCAGGGGAATCTGCTGAATACGACAATGATGCAACATTACCGATTACGCTGTCTTTACTGAGTATATCAAGTATTTCTTCACCCTGTTCTCTTTCTGTATATGCCGGATTTTCCGGATTAACAAGGAACGTCGCCCAGATATTGTCGATGTAGTATTTTTCAGCGTTATTCTGATCAGATGCTTCTGAGATTTCAGAATTGTTTTCTTCAGTACTTGTCAACGAATTTTCAGTTGTATCTGTTTCGGGATTACTGTTATTGATTTCAGGAGTTAAAGATACTTCTCCTGAGCAGGATACAAGAGAAAATGATAATGATAAAATTAAAACTGTTAAAAAATTTGTTTTTCTTTGCATAGAAACTACCTTCTGATATTTATAGCAGGCTGAAAATCAACCCGAACTTATATATTATCATACCACATATACAATTAAAAATCAATCAGTATTATCAATTGAAAAACACCCGTTACATAAAACGAAGTAACGGGTGTTTGATTATGCTGATCATGAATTGCTGATACAATTGCTCCAGTTTACATTATCTTCGAGAGTGAGCGGATCAGGATATCTTCCTATTATTGCGTTGTCTGTGTTTTTCTTGGACCAAACAACTACTTTTGGATAGCCATTTTCATATTTAAAATTAATAAAACCGCCACATGATGTATTAATCGATGCTTTCTGGTCGTCTGTTAACTCATGATTACTGTCAACCCACTCTTTAAGATTTCTACAACCACCATTTACAAGTATAAAATCGTTCATTGTGATTCCGTTTACGTCCAAATCGACTGCACTCGCAGCAAGTGTGTCATATATTATCTTCGCATTTGAATTTGCTGCTGCCTGATCTGATTTGTGCACCCATCCCATCATTGCAGGTACAAGTATTGCGGCAAGAACACCTATTATTGCAATTACGACTATGAGTTCAATAAGGGTGAATCCTTTAAATCCTGCTTTTTTCTGTTCTTTATTATTTTCCATAATATCCTCTTTTCTGAATATATCAATTCCCCATGCGATTTATATCTACCCTAATGGAAATCCGAAATATCATGTGAAAAAGTGTTTTACTTTCACCGTACCTTTCTGATAAAATATAATCAATTGGATTATCTGCAACTATCCGTGCAATTCATTACTGTTTAAATGATACAATAAAAGCACAAAAATGTCAAGCACATTTATATATTTTTATTTATATAAAATAAAAATATTTTTTTGTTTTCTGATTATTATTTAATGTCTTAATATATTGACTGATACAAAAAAATTCTGTATAATAGAAAATGTATGTTTGTTCAGAAAGGATGAATTTGCTAATGAGTACAGCAGTTTTTCTGCTAAGTATAATTTTTACATGTACAGCACTTTTTTTATCAATTAAAAACTTTAACGTAGTCAGCAAAAAAGCCGGATCATTTATTATCAATTTGCCGCTTTTTTGTGCTGTTTTTCTTCTTATTATAGCCATACTTGGTTCAATCGGAACAATTAATTCCGGTCCGTATTCGGAAACATTTTATTTTTCTGCTCTTGTTTCAGCAGCTGTTGCATTTATATCACGTCTTGATAAAAATAAATACCGGAAAGAATTAAAATTTCTCCTGAAAATAATTTCAGTTGCTGCTGTTCTTGAACTTACTCTGTTTAATTTACCTTCATATAAACTCATGTTCGGTAATTATCCGCTTAAAGAGATACCTGCTTCTGATATACATATTGTTCAGGACGGCGTCA